>JBDLVY010000069.1:0-17659 GCA_039804545.1 Bacteroidota bacterium
AAGTATAATTTTATCTTTAGAAGATGTCGAGATTTCTTCGCAAGATATTCCAGGTTGGTTGGTAGCCAATGCCAATGGCATAACTGTTGCGTTAGATATTACGCTAACCGAAGAATTGAAAAACGAAGGAATTGCAAGAGAATTGGTGAACCGAATCCAAAACCTGAGAAAAGACAGCGGATTTGAAGTTACCGACAAAATTAAAGTTCATATACAATATAATGCCATTTTAGCGAAAGCTATACAAGAAAACGAAAACTATATCAAATCAGAAACCCTAACGGAAACCTTAGTTTTAGAAAAGGAAGTTTCCAAGGGTATTGAGATAGAATTCGATGAGATAAAAACACGAATATTAATTTCTAAATAATTAAGAAAGATTATGGTAGAAGAAAAATTAAGATACTCAGATGCTGATTTAGCAGAGTTCAAAGAAATTATTTTAGCAAAAATTGAAAAAGCCAAAGCCGATTTAGACTTAATAAAAAGCGCCTATATGAACGATTTAAACAATGGCACCGATGATACATCGCCAACGTTTAAAGCTTTCGAAGAAGGAAGCGAAACGATGTCTAAAGAAGCAAACTCTCAATTAGCTATTCGCCAAGAGAAGTTCATTCGCGATTTAAAAAACGCCCTTTTCCGTGTAGAAAATAAAACTTATGGGGTTTGCAAAGTAACCGGAAAATTGATTTCTAAAGAAAGATTAAAAATCGTTCCGCACGCTACAATGAGCATTGAAGCTAAAAATTTACAACGATAAGACAAATTGTACTTTACTAAGTATAAAAAAGCCTCGATTTCTCGAGGCTTTTTTAATTATAAATTGATTTCGCTTATGAGTGTCAAAGTGAAATTGGGTCCGTAACTATACTGTTTAATATGATTATCCCCAACCACAATCAAGTGACTGTCTAACGGAATGATATCTTTCACATTACCGGCATAAGTATTTTCTAAAGTCAGGGCATTACTGTTTGATGCGTTAAACAGTTTTAGTCCGTTAGTACCACAACCTACATACAACACATTATTCTTAATCCCCAAACCATAAGGCTCGTTGACTAAATAAGTCGAAATTAAAGTTGGATTGGCAATATCGGCAACATCAATCACATTAATTTGGTCCTCAATAGCACCACAGGAAGAACCACCACGAACAGTAATATAAGCGGTATTCCCAAAAACCACTACAGGGTCGCAGGCTGTGGCATGTGAAAATCCGGAAACAAAATAGGGATTGAATTCATCTTCGGCGTTTACCGTATACATGCCGGTGGTTGACCCCACAAATAAAAAGTCTTTCTGGATGAATAACGTTTCAAACTCACCGCCGCCAAACCATTGGTACATATAAACTTCTTTATCAAAAAAAGCATTAATCGGATCTGAAATATTAAAAACATTCAACTTATAAGAATCTATGGTATAAAGCGCATTGTTTTTGATTTGGAAACGAGCGTATGAACCACCGGTTCCAACCTGAGAAGTATTAGAGCTCTCGAAAGAAGCCAAGGCATCACCGGCCAAAATCAACTCTTGCCCTTCGGGTCGGTCTCTCATTTCAATGGTAAAACCAGTTACAATTTCATCTCCTGTCGGGTAAACCGTGTAATCATAAAATTCTGCCTCTTGTGGATAAGTTGGGTAAAAAACAACCGAATTTTCTATGGTTCTGACCAAAGTGATATTCTCAATATCGGTGATGTCAAAGACCAATAAATCCATGAAATTATCAGCGTAGAGGTAATTGCCTTTTACCGAAATATCATGAACACCATCCAAATTAATAAAAGCAATATTCTGCGGTGCTGCCGGATTTGTATTGTCAAACACATGAACTCCCGATTCTTGGGCAATATAAAAAAGATAATTTTCCGCCACATAGATTTTCCCATCTGATTGGGTTTGTCTAGCTGCGGTAACAGCTACAGCACTTCTAATTTCTGCCGGCGATTTTATAACTGGAACTGCAAATTTAGCTTGATTGGTGACATCATCATTATCACAAGAAATAGACAAAAATGACAAGACAAATAGCGTGAGTAAATAAAAAATTTTCATATCAATTGTTTATTGGTTACTGTTTGTTTCTATGGATGAAAAAAAACAGTTAGGGTTGCTTTCGATGGTAAAATTAACAATTCTTTTATTAACAGCGTTAAATTGTATTGTATGAGAATTATAACTGTGAAAATATTATGCTTTTTGTATAATAATATTGCTATTTTTGCGGCATTAAAACCTTAAGAATGTCATTACGCAATTCCATTTTAATCATCGCTATCATCTTACTAGTGGACCAATTCACTAAGATTTATATTAAAACTAATTTTATTTATGGAGAAGCCGGAGAATATCCTGTTGCCAATTGGTTTAAAATATTACTGATAGAAAATGAAGGAATGGCTTGGGGAACTAAAATTCCCGGTGAAAATGGCAAACTGTTTCTAACTGTTTTTAGAATTTTGGCCGTTTTCGGGATAGGTTATTGGTTATATGATGCCAGCACTAAACACAGTTCAAGGTATTTGATGGTTGCTATTGCTTTGATATTTGCCGGTGCTGCCGGAAATATTATTGATTCTGTTTTTTATGGGGTTTATTTTGACCATAGTTACAACCAAACTGCCACATTATTCTCTGACAATCCTTACGGCACATGGTTTCATGGCAAAGTAGTTGATATGCTATATTTCCCAATCTTTGAAGGCCATTTCCCAGAGTGGTTGCCTATTTGGGGCGGACAACCGTTCAAATTTTTCAATGCTATTTTTAACGTAGCCGATGTGGCGATATCAACAGGAGTTGGGATTTTGATTGTCTTCAACAAAAAAGCTTTCGCCAAAAAAACCGTTATCGAAAGTTATAAACAGTCATAGGCGTTACGCAATAATCCAAACTTATATCGGTTGCTGAAACATCTTCTATTGCCTCTTCAGGTTCAAAGAACGATAACCCAATTTTGACCACATCTTCTCTGCATTCAGACAAAAAATGGTCATAAAATCCTTTGCCATAACCTACTCGGTTGCCCGTGTTATCATAAGCCAATAGCGGTACAAAAACCACGTCAATTTTTGAATTTGGCACTTCTATCCCATCTACTGGTTCATAAATGTTGTATTCGTTTTTTTGGAACTTGGTATTGTCCGTAAGCAAATAATGGGTCATTTTAAGGGTGTCAAAATTACTTTTGGCCACCACGATTTCCTTGTCTTTTCCGGCTAAGATTTGCAAGACAAATTCGGTATCAACTTCCTTTTGTTCTTCTATAGTTAGGAACAAATGAAAATAAGTATAATCCCAAATATCTAATTGTAACAAGCGGTTGGCGATGGCCAAACTTTTATCTTCCAATTCTTCTTCAGATAATTGCAGGCGGAAGGCTTTATATTTTTTGCGCAGATTCATTTTATTCATAGTGTAAAATTAAAAATTAAATTCAATCAGATTCATTTGAATTTAACCATTTCCCTATTAACTTTGTTTTTATGGAAATCCCATCTATAGAACTCCAACTCCAAACCTTACCCGACAGTCCGGGTGTTTATCAATATTATGACGCAGCCGGAAAAATTTTATATGTGGGCAAAGCCAAAAACCTAAAAAAAAGAGTTGCTTCCTATTTCAACAAACTCCACGACAATGCCAAAACGAATGTCTTGGTCAAGAAGATTGTTGAAATCAAACACATCGTAGTTTCCTCCGAAGCTGATGCGCTTTTACTGGAAAACAACCTCATCAAAAAACTTCAGCCAAGGTATAATGTAATGCTAAAAGATGACAAAACCTATCCTTGGATTTGCATCAAAAAAGAACCCTTTTCTCGCATATTTCCTACTCGAAGAATGGTCAAAGACGGCTCGGAATATTTTGGCCCGTATACCAATTTCAAAACGGTCAGCACCATATTAGATTTGATTAAAGAACTCTATCCGTTGCGCACCTGCAACTATGATTTGAGTGAATCCAACATCAAATCAAACAAATATAAGGTGTGTTTAGAATACCATATCGGGAACTGCAAAGGTCCGTGTGAAGGCTATGAAACTTTGGAACATTACCAAAAGCAAGTCGATGCCATTCGCGAAATCCTTAAAGGCAACTTCAAAGACAGCTTGCGCGATTTCAAAAAATTGATGCAGGAATTGGCTATCGAAATGAAATTTGAAGCCGCCCAAAAAATCAAAGAAAAAATAGAAGTCCTCGAAAATTATCAGTCACGCTCCACTATTTTAAATCCGAAAATTTCGAATGTAGATGTGTTTTCTATTGTTTCCGATGAAACGATGGCTTATGTCAATTTCCTTCAAATTGCACACGGTGCCATTATTCGCTCACACACAATGGAAATCAAAAAGAAGCTCGACGAAACCGATGAAGAGTTGTTAGAACTAGCCGTTGTAGAGTTGAGAGAACGTTTTCATTTGACTACCAAAGAAATTATTTTGCCTTTCGAATTAGATTTTGGTGAGAAAATAAAAGTCACGGTACCGCAAGTTGGTGACAAAAAACAAATCTTAGAATTATCGCAACGCAATGCCAAATACCAACGTTTAGAGCAGCTCAAGCAAATTCAAATTGTCGACCCTGAAAGACATACTAACCGAATTATGGCGCAAATGCAAAAGGATTTACGCCTTTCGACTGAGCCGCGACATATTGAATGTTTTGACAACTCTAATATTCAGGGAACCAATCCGGTTTCGGCTTGTGTGGTTTTTAAAGACGGTAAACCGAGTAAAAAAGACTATCGCCATTTCAACATCAAAACCGTAGAAGGACCGAATGATTTTGCCTCGATGGAAGAAGTTGTTTACCGCCGATACAAACGCCTGCTCGATGAGAACCAATCTTTGCCTCAATTGATTATTATTGACGGTGGGAAAGGCCAATTGTCTTCGGCATTGAAAAGTATAGACGATTTAGGATTGCGGGGTAAAATCGCCATCATTGGCATAGCCAAAAGACTAGAAGAGTTGTTTTATCCCGGAGATTCGGTACCGCTGTATTTAGATAAAAAATCGGAAACTTTAAAAATCATCCAACATTTGCGCAACGAAGCTCACCGTTTTGGAATTACACACCATCGTGACAAACGCAGCAAATCGGCTTTACTAACTTCTATGGAAACCATTCCGGGCATTGGCGAGAAAACGATGTTGACTTTAATAAAACATTTTAAAAGTGTTAAAAGATTACAATTGGCCACCGAAAAAGAAATTTCTGAGGTTATTGGTGCCTCAAAAGCCAAAAAAATTTCCGAATTTTACAACATCGGTAAATCCTAGTCTCCATTTATGAAAAAAACTATACTACTTCTTGTTGGACTCTTTTTTCTTCAAGGGGTTGTGGCACAAGATTCAACTAAAACCAAAAGACCTAAAATCGGATTGGTGCTTAGCGGTGGCGGTGCGAAAGGATTTGCTCATATTGGCGTATTAAAAGTTTTAGAAGAAAACGGCATCAAAATAGATTATATCGGCGGCACCAGTATGGGAGCAGTCGTTGGAGGCTTGTATGCTTCGGGTTATAACGCTACTCAAATTGATTCTATCTTTTACAATACCAATTTTGACGAATTACTACAAGATTACATCCCGCGTTCGTCTAAGAATTTTTATGAGAAACGAAATGACGAAATGTATGCCATTTCTTTGCCGTTTAACAAATTTAAAATTGGCATTCCCATTGCGCTTTCTAAAGGAATGTATAACTATAATTTGTTGTCGAAATTAACGCACAAAGTAAGGCACGTCAGAAAATTTGACCAACTCCCTATTCCGTTTTTATGTGTCGCTACTGATATTGAAACTGGCGAAGCTATTATCTTAAAAGAAGGCTATTTGGCTCAAGCTTTGTTAGCCAGTTCCGCTTTTCCCTCTTTGTTCTCGCCTGTTGAAATTGACGGTAGGGTTTTAATAGACGGTGGTGTGATCAATAACTATCCGGCAGAAGAAGTCCGTAAAATGGGCGCTGACATCATCATAGGTGTGGATGTACAAGACGATTTAAAAAATCGTGATGCGTTAAAAGATGCTACGCGGATTTTGGTACAAATCACCAATTTGGACATGATCAAAAGCATGAGCGAGAAAAAGAAAATCACGGATATTTACCTCAAACCTGATATTTCAAATTACGGGGTAATTTCATTTGACCAAGGCAGAGAAATTATCAAAAAAGGAGAAATTGCCGCTTTGATGGAATTGGAAAAAATAAAAAAATTAGCCAATCCAAACAATTCTTATAAGATAAACCATCATCCCGGAAACAATGACACCTTGCTCATTAAAAGCATTAGTCTTCCCAAACTTGAAAATTACACCAGAGCTTATATTTTAGGAAAATTAAGATTTAAGAACGGTAAAAAAATCAGTTATGAGGACTTAAAGACCGGAATAAATAATATCAATGCTACTCAAAATTTCAGCCGTATCAGTTACACCATTGAGCCGTATCAAGGTGCCGATGAGTTGAAATTAAACCTCACCGAAAACACCAACAAGACTTTTTTAAAATTTGGATTAAACTATGACGGCTTGTACAAAAGTGCCCTTTTGACCAACATCACTCAGAAAAAATCACTGTTTAAAAATGATGTCGTTTCACTTGATATAGGTCTTGGCGATAATATTCGATACAATTTGGACTACTACATTGATAATGGTTTTTATTGGAGTTTTGGACTCAAATCAAGGTTCAACCAATTCAATCGAAATGTGGCTACCGATTTCAGAGATGGTGCAGTTTTGGGGCAATTGGGTTTAAACACACTCAACATTGACTTTACCGATTTTACCAATCAAGTCTATCTGCAAACAGTATTTATTCAGAAGTTTTTGATTGGTGGCGGACTGGAATTCAAACATTTAAAAATACGTTCAGAAAATTTAGGGGAAGTAAATCCAACTTTTGAAAAGAGTTCTTATACCAGTGTTTTTGGCTACATGAAATACGATTCTTTTGACAATAAATTGTTTCCTAAAAAAGGCTGGTTTTTCTCGGGAGACATCCAATCGTTTGTTTATTCCTCTGATTTTACTCAAGAATTTAACCGTTATTCCATAGCCAAAGGAGAAATTGGAGTAGTCAAAACTTTTTACCAAAAGGCCACTGTAAAATTGCAGTCAGATTTGGGATTTGTTTTTGGCAATGACAGCGTTCACTTTTTTGATTTTGTACTTGGAGGATACGGGTTTAATAATATTAATAACTTCAAACATTTCTATGGCTATGACTTTTTGAGTATTTCTGCCGATAGTTATATTAAATCTTGTATTACTTTTGATTACGAATTTTTCAAAAAAAACCACCTTAATTTTTCGGCCAATTATGCCAATGTTGAAGACGATTTGTTCCGAACCGGCAATTGGTTTTCCAAACCCAAATACAACGGTTATGCCATCGGCTACGCTTTAGAATCTGTAATCGGTCCGGTGGAAGTTAAATACACTTGGTCACCCGAACTCACCCGAGGCTATACTTTTATCAGCGTCGGATTTTGGTTCTAAAATTTTAATTCAATCGCAAAAAATATATTTTTGCAATTCATGAAACATAAAAAACTATATTTGAAAGCTATTAACTAAACTAACTATTTATGTCGATTTGGAGAGTAAAACCTGTGGCTGCTTTTGAAGCAGACATGAAAAAAAATGATTTAAAAAGAGTATTAACAAAATGGGGATTGACCTCATTAGGTATCGGCGCCATTATTGGCGGGGGAATTTTTACCCTTACCGGTATTGCAGCTCATGACTATGCGGGACCAGCTTTAGCATTGTCATTTGTAATTGCTGGTATAGGCTGTTTATTTGCTTCTCTTTGTTATGCAGAGTTTGCCTCAGTACTCCCGGTAGAAGGATCTGCTTATGCTTATGCTTATGGAACAGTTGGTGAAATTTTCGCCTGGTTTATTGGCTGGAACCTTATTTTAGAGTACATGATGGGCGCCACAACGGTAGCCGTTGCATGGAGTGGTTATTTTATCAAACTATTACATCTTTTTGGGATTGATTTCCCTATCTGGTTGTGTAACGATTTAACAACAGCCACAGAAAAATATACTGAATTAGGACAAGTGGCACCAAGTTTTGCATTTAATTTACCCGCTTTCTTAATTACTTGGGTAGTAACCTATATCCTGGTAAAAGGAATTAAAGAAGCTGCAAAAACCAACAATATCATAGTAATTATCAAGGTAGCGGTAGTTTTATTTGTAATTATAGCCGGTGCATTTTATATAGATACCGCTAACTGGCAGCCATTTATACCCACTGAAAAAACTGTAATCATTGATGGCGTTGAAAAAGTAAGTTTTGGTTTTGGCGGAGTATTAACAGCTGCTACCATCGTATTCTTTGCATATATAGGATTTGATGCCGTATCTACACAAGCCGGTGAAGCCATTAATCCTAAAAAAGATGTGCCTTTTGCAATTATAGCTTCACTAATCATCTGTACCATATTATATATCCTGGTTTCATTAGTATTAACAGGTATGGTGCCTTATGACCAACTAGACAAATCAGCTCCTGTAGCTTCAGCTTTTAGTGAAAACGGAATCACTTGGGCTGTATTTATCATAACCCTTGCCGCTACTGCTGGTTTGACTAGCGTAATGTTGGTTATGATGTTGGGACAAACCAGAATCTTCTTGGGAATGGCAAAAGACGGTTTGCTTCCAAACTTCTTTAAGACATTACACCCTACCTTTAAAACACCACACAAAAGTACTTTTCTAGTAGGTGGAATTATTTCAATTGTAGCTGCTTTAACGCCAATCAACAAGGTAAGTGAAATGTGTTCAATGGGAACATTACTGGCTTTTGCTATGGTTTGTGTAGCTGTTATGATTTTAAGAGTAAAGAAACCTGAATTGGAAAGACCATACAAAACCCCAGCAGTTTATTTAGTAGGTACATTAGGGGTAGGATTTAATTTATTCTTGATGTTTTTTGTGAGAAAAGAAACCTGGATTGCATTTATCATTTGGGGAATAATCGGAATCAGTGTTTATTTCTTATACGGGAAGAGAAAATCCAATCTTAACCAATCTTAAATTAAAAGAAATCCAAATTCAAAAAATGAATTTGGATTTTTTTTTCAGATATTTGTATAGCAAAAAATCATTTTATGATAATACTATTGGCCATCATCGCCGCTTTTGGCATGGGAATCGTTGTAGGTAAGAACCTAAAAGACAAATAAACTCAAGATATGAAATCGGCTTGGCAAGAATTATTGGTGCATTTAAAATTCCTCATCAAGAGAAATCCTGAATGAATTAGGGCAATGTATCAATTATTCAATGTAACAATAGACCCATTGCTACATTTTCACATTGTTTAATTAACCTTTTAAGAGATTATGCCATTATACCATAAATTGGGAAATATTCCCCCTAAAAGACATACCATCTTTCGCAAACCTAACGGTGATTTATATTACGAACAATTGTTCGGTACAGTGGGTTTTGACGGCATGTCAACAAACTCCTATCACGAGAACCGACCAACGCAGGTAAAGGAAATAAGAAGACAATACAGTGTTGCACCCAAGATTTCGAAAGCCAATAATATTCAATCGTATCGCCTTCGCGGATTTCAGGTAAACCCGGAAAACGATTTTTTAGAAAGCAGAAAAATTGTTTTAACCAACTCCGATTGCCATATTGTTTTGGCTGCACCCAAAAAATCAACTACCGAGTATTTCTATAAAAATACCGATTCCGATGAAATGATTTTCATCCACAAAGGTTCCGGAAAATTGAGAACCATGTTGGGTAATATCGATTTCAAATACGGCGATTACTTAATCATTCCGCGTGGAGTTATCTACAAAATAGATTTTGATACCGAAGACAATCGGTTGTTCATCGTAGAATCACACCGACCAATTTATACGCCAAAACGCTACAGAAACTGGTTCGGACAATTATTAGAGCATTCTCCTTTTTGCGAACGCGATATCCGCCGACCACACGAATTGGAAACCAATAATGAAAAAGGAGAATTTATCATCAAAGTCAAAAAGAAAGATGAGATTTTTGATATGGTTTATGCCACACATCCTTTTGATGTCATTGGTTACGACGGTTACAATTATCCGTATGCCTTTTCTATCCACGATTTTGAACCGATAACGGGAAGAATTCACCAACCACCACCAGTACACCAAACTTTTGAAACCGATGCCTTTGTGGTTTGCTCTTTCGTGCCGCGTTTGTACGATTACCATCCAGAGGCTATTCCGGCGCCATACAACCACAGCAATATCGATTCTGATGAAGTGCTTTATTATGTCGATGGTGATTTCATGAGCCGAAACGACATCGAAGCCGGACATATTTCTTTACACCCGGCCGGAATTCCGCATGGACCGCACCCTGGAGCAGCAGAGCGAAGTATTGGCAAAAAAGACACCCAAGAATTGGCCGTAATGGTAGATACTTTCAAACCTCTAATGGTAACAGAAGAAGCCATGAAAATTGCCGATGACAAGTATTTCCAATCTTGGTTAGAATAAAAAATTAAAAACAACTTTTAGGGAATGACATTCCCATTTAAATAGATTTGATTATGTCAAAAGAAATAAAATCCGTTGAATACGGACTCGAAAAAATATTTGAAGGCGCACAAGATTTTCTACCGCTTTTAGGAACAGATTACGTAGAGTTTTACGTAGGTAATGCCAAACAAGCAGCCCATTTTTACAAAACTGCTTTTGGTTTTCAATCCCATGCTTATGCAGGTTTAGAAACCGGTATGAGAGACAGAGCATCTTATGTTTTGAAACAGGATAAAATCCGATTGGTATTGACTACGGCCTTAAACAGCGATTCGCCAATAGGTGAACACGTAAAAAAACATGGTGATGGCGTAAAAATAATTGCTTTGTGGGTGGAAGATGCCCGTTCGGCATTTGAAGAAACTACCAAACGTGGTGCTAAAGTTTATATGGAACCTACTGTGGAAAAAGACGAGCACGGTGAAGTTGTTCGTGCCGGAATATACACCTACGGAGAAACCATCCACATGTTTGTAGAACGCAAAAATTACAAAGGTGATTTCTTGCCCGGGTATAAAGAATGGAAATCAGATTACAATCCGAAACCGGTTGGATTAAAATATGTAGACCACATGGTAGGCAATGTCGGCTGGAACGAAATGAACACTTGGGTAAAATGGTACGAAGACGTTATGGGATTTGTAAATTTCCTTTCGTTTGACGACAAACAAATCACTACGGAATATTCTGCTTTAATGTCTAAAGTAATGAGTAACGGTAACGGCAGAATCAAATTCCCAATTAACGAACCAGCCGAAGGAAAAAAACGCTCGCAAATTGAAGAATATTTAGATTTCTATGAAGGATCAGGTGTGCAACACATTGCAGTTGCCACTGACGATATCATTACCACTGTTGCCGATATGCGTGCCAGAGGAATTGAATTCTTAACCACTCCGCCTCAAGCGTATTATGATGCAATTCCGGAAAGATTAAAAGATCACATGAATAAATTTAAAGAAGACATTAACGAACTTCAAAAACTCGGGATTATGATTGACGCTGATGAAGAAGGTTATTTATTACAAATTTTTACGCGACCAGTTGAAGACCGACCAACGTTATTTTTTGAAATTATTCAAAGAATGGGGGCTAGAGGTTTTGGCGCCGGAAATTTCAAAGCTTTATTTGAATCTATCGAAAGAGAGCAAATGTTGCGAGGAACATTATAAAATTTAAAATTCCTTAAATATAATTTAAAAAATGAGCTTAAAAAACCCTATATCTTATTAATTTATTGTTAAAGTTGGTTTTTCTCTTGCAATAACGCAACTGATTGATTTATCTTTGCAACGCAAAACAGAGGGGTGGTTCCCTCAAGTTTTGGATAAATTTTCATAATTTATAGTTTTTTGGTTGGTTAATAGCATAAAAACTCAGTCATTAATTTGATTGGGTTTTTTTGTTTTAATACTTTTGGAACAGAAATTGTACTTACAGTTTTAAAAATCACAATTCAATGAAAAAAGTTATTGTTTTACTTTTGTTTTTTATCACTGTTAGTTTTGATACCCAAAAACCAGAAGCTTATGATGTAGGCGAATGGTTCAAGTTCAGAATACATTACGGATTCATCAACGCCGGATATGCTACACTAGAAATCAAAGAAGCCGTAAGAGAAAACAAAAAAGTATACCATGTTATTGGTAAAGGCTACACCGTAGGAATGTCGCGTTTCTTTTTCAAAGTCGATGACAACTACGAAACGTATTTCGACAAAATCACCAACAAACCATATCAATTTGTCCGAAAAATAGACGAAGGCGGTTACACTAAAAACCAGGAAGGCTTTTTTAATCAGGCAAGTAATAAGGTTTTGGTAAAAAACCATAAAAGCAATACCGAAAAAACATTTGCCGTTACAGAAAATGTACAAGACATTTTGTCAACCTTTTACTATTTGAGAAATCACCCAAATATCGACAAACTAAAAGTGGGAGAAGCTGTCGTAGTCGATATGTTTTTTGACGATGAAATTTTTAAATTCAAATTAAAATTTATCGGAAGAGAAAATTTGAAAACAAAATTCGGAACCTCCTCCACAATGATTTTTAGACCTTTTGTACAATCCGGGAGAGTTTTTAAAGAAGAAGAAAGTCTAACAGTTTGGGTATCCGATGACGAAAATAAAATACCTTTGCGAATCAAAGCCAATTTAGCCGTCGGCTCCATCAAAGCTGATTTGGAAGGCTTCAAAGGATTAAAAAATCCTTTTATGGTTAAATTAAAAAAATAATGAACAACAAAACAACAAACTACAACTCAACCCTAGACGCATTAGAACAAAAGTTTGAAAAGATAAACCAAAAAACCGAAACCCATCTTGAAGGATTACTTTGGGCTAAACCAATCACTTATTGGGATTATATTCAAACAGATGCGCTATTAAACCTGCAAACGCAGAGAACCGTTTTGCCTGACGAAATGGTTTTTATTATGTACCACCAAGTCAACGAATTGTTGTTTAAAATGATCCTTTGGGAAATAAACCAATTGTGTCACACTAACCAACCAAATACTACTTTTTTTACTGAAAAATTAAGAAGAATTAGCCGTTATTTTGATATGCTTACCACCTCTTTTGATATCATGGGAGACGGAATGGAAGTGGAACAATACATGAAATTCAGAAATACTTTAACTCCGGCAAGCGGATTTCAAAGTGCACAATACCGCATGATTGAATTTTCTTCAACCGACTTAATCAACCTTATCGACTATAGGTTCAGAGCAACAATCGACAGAAATACGCCTTATTCGCATGCCTTTGAACACTTGTATTGGCAAGCCGCCGGAAAAGATTATCACACAGGAGAAAAAAGTGCATTATTGATAAATTTCGAAAAAAAATACCGGGAAGAATTTCTCCGCTATATGGAAGAATACAACACCATCAATATTTGGCAAAAATTCAAACAACTTCCTTTGGAAGATCAAAATGACAGCGAATTGGTTAAAGCCATGCGCCACTATGATTATACCGTAAATATCACTTGGGTTATGGGTCATCTCAATGCCGCCAAAAAATACATAGAAAGCGGTCATGGTTCAGGCGAAGCCACCGGCGGAAGCGATTGGAAAAAATACATGCATCCCAAATACCAACGTCGTATATTTTTCCCTGAATTGTGGAGCGAAGAAGAAATAAATAATTGGGGCGAAGGATTATAAGCAAGCATGATGTCAAAACTCTTCCGTATAATTTTCCTGGCCTTAGTAGTCACTTCTTTTATAATCTCTTGTGATAAAACAAAAGAGGAAGAATTTGTTGTGGCAAAAACAAAAGCTAAAGTAGTTGATTTTGGGTTTAACCTTCATGATTTCAACATAGTTAATGATACCGTAAAATCAGGAGATACTTTCGGAAGTCTTATCGAAAAACAAAACCTAAACGGTCAAGAAGTTTACGATATTGTAGCCAAAGTAAAAGACACTTTTGACGTAAGAACGCTAAGAATAGGCAAACCTTACACCATTCTTAGAAGTAAAAACAAAACCAACAAAATTCAATATTTCATCTACCAACCGGACAGGATGAATTATTATATTATTGATTTCAGAGATTCAATTATTGCCCACAAAAAAACCAGACCGTTAACCTTCAAAACGCGCACTATTGCCGGAGCTTTAAATGGTTCTTTGTCTGAAACTTTAGCCGAAGAAAATGTTGACCCTGCATTGGCCTCCAAAATTGCCAAAATCTACGCTTGGTCCATCGACTTTTTCAAATTACAAAAAGGAGACAAATTTGGGCTAACTTTTACCGAACGATACATCAACGATACAGTTTATGATGGTGTCGATAGTTTAAAAGCTTCTTTTTTTGAATACAAAGGCAAAAAAATCTATGCCTTCCCTTTCTCTCCAAATGAAAATTCAAAAAAACAAGAATACTACGATGAAGAGGGAAAAACACTTAAAAACTTCTTCCTGAAAGCACCTCTAAAATTTGTCAACATCACTTCGAGATATTCCCGAAGCCGATTCCATCCAGTCCAAAAAAGATGGAAAGCTCATAACGGAACCGATTATGCGGCACCAACCGGAACTCCAATCATGTCAACCGCTGCAGGAGTTGTAGAACAAGCAGGTTATACCACAGGAAACGGAAATTTTGTAAAAGTAAAACACGACCGAACTTATTCCACCCAATACTTACACATGTCCAAAATTTTGGTGCGTCGCGGTCAAAGAGTAACTCAAGGACAAGTCATCGGCAAAGTAGGAAGTACTGGTTTAGCCACCGGTCCGCATGTGTGTTATCGTTTCTGGAAAAATGGGGTGCAAGTAGATGCTTTACGCCTAAAATTACCAACCTCAACACCTATGGATTCTAAATACAGACAGCAATTCATAGAAGTCATTACTCCGCTTAAAAAAGTATTAGACAGCACAGCCGAAGCCAAATTCAGAAAGTAATTTGAATTTTTTTTATTACTACAACGTTGGCGTAAAACATTATGCCTTTTTTTCCCAATCTATATTTGTAAATTTGTAGCTCAAAAGTAAAAGAATGGCATTAACGCAAATAAATCCGACAAGCACAAACGCTTGGGAAAAATTAAACCAACATTACGCTCAAATGAAAAACGTTTCCATGAAGGAAATGTTTACCAATGATACTTCAAGAGTAGAAAAATTTCACCTAAAATGGAATGATTTTTTAGTCGATTATTCTAAAAACATCATTAATCAAGATACTTTTAATTTACTTCAGGATTTGGCTAAAGAAGCCCATTTGAAAGATGCGATTACGCAATATTTCAATGGTGACGCCATCAATCAAACGGAAAACAGAGCTGTTTTACACACCGCTTTGCGTTCGCCTGAAACTGCTAAAGTTTTAGTCGATGGAGAAAATGTCATCCCTGAAATTTATACCGTAAAAGACAAAATCAAAACTTTTTCACACGAAGTAATTTCGGGACAAAGAAAAGGATTCACGGGTAAAGCTTTCACGGATATTGTAAATATCGGAATCGGTGGTTCAGACCTTGGTCCTGCAATGGTTGTTGAAGCTTTGCAATTTTACAAAAACCATTTAACGGTTCATTTTGTATCCAATGTGGATGGCGATCACGTTAATGAAATCATCAAAAAACTAAATCCCGAAACGACGCTTTTTGTCATCGCTTCTAAAACATTTACCACACAAGAAACGCTTTCTAATGCTGAAACAATTCGCGAATGGTTTTTGAAATCCGCTAAGCAAGAAGAGGTAGCCAAACATTTTGTAGCGGTTTCTACTAACATCCAAAAAGTAACCGAATTTGGCATCAATCCCGATAATATTTTCCCTATGTGGGATTGGGTTGGCGGCCGATTTTCGCTCTGGAGTGCCGTTGGTTTATCCATCAGTTTAGCCGTTGGTTTTGATCATTTTGACCATTTACTAAAAGGCGCTAATGAAATGGATGACCATTTCAAAAACGAATCTTTTGATAAAAATATCCCCGTAGTTTTGGCTTTATTGAGCATTTGGTACAACAACTTTTTTGGAGCCGAAAGCGAAGCTTTAATTCCCTACACTCAATATTTACAAAAGTTAGCCCCATATTTACAACAAGGCATTATGGAAAGCAACGGAAAGAGTGTTGGTCGCGACGGAAAACCGGTAAATTATCAAACCGGAACTATTATTTGGGGCGAACCCGGAACCAATTCGCAACACGCATTTTTTCAATTGATACACCAAGGGACAAAATTGATTCCGACGGATTTTATTGGTTATGTAAAACCATTATATGGCAATCAAGACCATCATGATAAATTGATGTCGAACTTTTTTGCCCAAACTGAAGCGTTACTAAACGGTAAAACCGAAGCACAAGTCAAAGCAGAATTTGAAAAACAAAACGTTACCGCAGAAAAAGCAGACTTTCTTTTGCCATTCAAAGTATTCCCCGGAAACAAACCAACCAATACGCTATTGATTGAAAAATTAACTCCAAAATCATTGGGTTCTTTAGTGGCTTTATATGAACACAAAATTTTCGTGCAAGGCATTATTTGGAACATTTTCAGTTATGACCAATGGGGTGTAGAACTGGGAAAACAGCTGGCAAATTCTATTTTGGATGAAATCCATTCAGGTGAGGTGAAAAACCACGACTGTTCTACCGAATTTTTGTTGAAGCATTTTCTGAAAAACAAATAGACTAAACAGAACCTAAAACGTCGCTAAATAGTATCGTTTTTTTATCTCTTTTCTCTATATTTGTTTTTCTAAAAATAAAACTATGTACCACTTCATTCAAAAATTCCACTCAGGCTGGGCTTATTTAGCGCTTTTATTATTGGTTTTCGCCGTTGTCAATTCCTTTATGGGCATGTCCTCTAAAAAAGAGTTCACCGCCAAAGATCGTAAAATTGCCTTGTTTGGTTTGATTGCAACTCACCTACAATTGGTTGTCGGATTGATTCTTTACTTTGTGTCACCTCTTGGGGCTGATTCAATAGGTCAAATGGCTGAGTCTGATATCAGAATAACTTGGCTAGAACATCCATTAATTAATATCATCGCTATTGTTTTAATTACCATTGGTTGGTCAAAACATAAAAAAGTCGAAACCAATAGCGCCAAATTCAAATCAATTGCTGTTTTTTACGGTTTAGGTTTACTCTTAATACTGAGCCGAATTCCATGGAAGATGTGGTTCTAAACAATAACAAATGAAGTCCTGAAAAGGACTTTTTTTATCAAGGTACGGTTTTTGCAAAACCCTTTTATTAATTAAAAAGCTCCTTATGAATACCAAAATAGTCATCCTCTTTTTTTCTATTATAACCTCTTTGTTTGCCTTCAATTCTTCGGTTAAAAATCCGCAACAGAAAGAAAAACCACAGGAAAAAAACAAAGAAAAATCAACACCGGGAAAAGACAAAACCAAAGTCACAGCTGTGGTTAAAACAGATACCTTAACTGTCAAAGAGATTGTTCCTGTAAAAGAAACTGACACACTTCAAATTGACCCAAATTCAAAGCTGAAAGTATACAAAAAAAATGCTCACGCCTCTTATTACCACAATAAATTTAACGGTAGAAGAACGGCCAGCGGAAAAAAATTTGACAATAATAAATACA
>JBDLVY010000070.1:0-16789 GCA_039804545.1 Bacteroidota bacterium
CTGTTTGATATTCGCCGCGGTTAATGGGGTAAACATTACGATCTCATCAATACGGTTAATAAATTCCGGACGCACGGTTTGTTTCAATAAACCAAGTACTTCTGTTTTAGCGGCTTCGGTAGCGGCTTCAATACTGCCTGTTAAGTTTTCAAATTTCTCTTGTATAATGGCAGACCCCATGTTGGATGTCATGATGATAATCGTGTTTTTAAAGTCGGCCAAACGGCCTTTGTTATCTGTCAATCGGCCCTCATCCAACACTTGCAACAAGATATTGAAAGTATCTGGATGCGCTTTTTCTATCTCGTCTAACAAGATAACCGAATAGGGTTTTCTGCGCACGGCTTCGGTCAACTGTCCGCCTTCGTCATAACCCACATAGCCCGGAGGCGCACCTACCAATCGGCTTACACTGTGGCGTTCTTGGTATTCGCTCATGTCAATACGCGTCATGGCGTTTTCATCATCGAATAAATATTCGGCCAATGCTTTCGCCAATTCGGTTTTACCCACACCGGTAGTTCCTAGGAATAGGAAGGTGCCAATAGGTTTTTTCATGTCTTGCAAACCGGCACGGCTTCGGCGTACAGCATCGCTTATCGCTTCAATGGCTTCTTCCTGACCCACAACTCTATGGTGCAGTTCATCTTCGAGACGCAATAGTTTTTCTCTTTCGCCTTGGAGCATTTTGGTCACCGGAACGCCGGTCCATTTGGCGACCACTTCGGCAATATCTTCTCGGGTAACTTCTTCTTTGATTAAGGAAGTTCCGGCTTGGTTTTCGGCCAATTGGGTTTGTAAAGTATCTAAACGTTCTTGGGCGTCTTTGATTTTTCCGTAACGGATTTCGGCAACTTTACCATAATCACCGTCGCGCTCGGCTCGTTCGGCCTCTAGCTTAAAGTCTTCTATTTCTTGTTTGACACTTTGAATATTATCCACCACATCTTTCTCCGATTTCCAACGGGTAAAGATTTCGTTGCGTTCTTCTTTTAGATTGGCTAAGTCTAAGCCCAAACCTTTTAGTTTCGTTTCGTCGTTCTCTCTCTTAATCGCTTCAATTTCAATTTCCAACTGCATAACCTTTCTGTCTAATACATCCAGTTCTTCGGGTTTAGAGTTGATTTCCATACGCAATTTAGAAGCCGCTTCATCCATTAAGTCAATCGCCTTGTCGGGCAAGAAACGGTTGGTAATATAGCGTTGGGACAACTCCACCGCCGCAATAATCGCATCGTCTTTGATGCGCACTTTGTGGTGGGTTTCGTATTTCTCTTTGATTCCGCGAAGGATGGAAATAGCACTTTCGGTATCCGGTTCATCGACCATTACTTTTTGGAAACGACGTTCGAGTGCTTTGTCTTTTTCGAAGTATTTTTGGTACTCATCCAAAGTCGTGGCTCCGATGGCTCTCAATTCGCCTCTTGCCAAAGCCGGTTTTAAGATATTGGCAGCATCCATTGCGCCATCGCCACCGCCGGCACCAACCAAAGTGTGGATTTCGTCAATAAACAAGACAATATCACCTTCGGCTGAGGTTACTTCTTTCACCACCGATTTCAAACGTTCTTCAAATTCCCCTTTGTATTTGGCACCGGCTATCAGCGCACCCATATCAAGTGAAAAAACGATTTTGTCTTTTAGATTTTCGGGGACATCGCCGTCTACAATTCGGTGTGCTAAGCCTTCTGCTATGGCTGTTTTACCCACGCCGGGTTCACCCACAAGCATTGGATTGTTCTTAGTACGACGCGTTAAGATTTGCAATACGCGGCGAATCTCTTCATCACGACCAATAACCGGATCGAGTTTGCCGTTTCGGGCCAGTTCGTTGAGGTTTTTAGCATATTTGTTTAGCGCATTATATGTTTCTTCGGCAGAGGCAGAGGTCACGCGTTCGCCTTTTCTGATTTCGGAAATCGCGGCTTCCAAACCTTTTTCGGTTACGCCTTGGTCTTTTAAGATTTGGGCGACTTTGCTCTTCGACTTAAAAATAGCCAATAGCAAATGTTCAATCGAAACGTATTCGTCGTTCATTTTTTTGGCAATGATATTCGCCTCAGTCAATGCTGTATTGGCTTCACGTGACAGCATAATTTCGCCTCCGGTTACTTTCGGGAAGCTTTGTAATGTACTGTCGAGTATCTTTTTGAATAAGTCGACATTGACATTGAGTTTCTTTAAAATAAAGGGCGTCACATTCTCATCGACTTCCAAGATGCCTTTAACAAGGTGCTCGTTTTCGATTTGTTGGTGACCGAAGCTTTGGGCAATTTGTTGTGCTTGCTGAATGGCTTCTTGGGATTTGATGGTTAAGTTGTTCATGTTGTATATATTTTGTGTTGCGGGTTGCGGGTTCACTAACTTTGGACTTTGAACTTCGAACCTTTATCCCGTAATTGTTTAAAAGTTAAAAACGAATTCATTTTAAGCATAAATTAATTAGCTTTGTATACAAGTCGACAATATGTGTTCCAAAGCCAATAACGAGACAAAATGACTGCTTTAGTTGTAAATCTATATTGCTTTCAAGACATAATGTCCTAAATAAAGACAAAATGAACTTATTCAAAAATATATTCGGTTCAACGGAACCAGAGCAAACCAACACCAAAGTCAATTGGCGTGCATTAACCGATTTAGGTCAGCTAAACGAGATTGTAAATGAATCAACCGAAAAACCGGTAGTGATTTTTAAACACAGTACCCGTTGCAGCATCAGCCGAATGGCGTTGGGTCAGTTTGAACAAGAATTTGATTTAGAGGATAAAGTGATTCCGTATTACTTAGACTTGTTGGTCCACCGCGATATTTCCAACGAAATAGCCAATCGTTTTGGAGTTTACCACCAATCGCCCCAACTGATAGTGATTAAAGACGGTAAAGCCGTATATGATCGTTCGCATGAAAGTATTGATGCGAAGAAGTTGGTTGATTTCGCATAACTCATCTTATTATTTCAGAGTCTATTAAAGCGCCAAAAATTTACGGTACAGGTTTGATTCTGAGGTATTGCCATTGGTCATTCAAACTGCCATCGGGTTTCCAATAATGGTTTGTGGATACAACCGGCAGATAAAAGTAGCCGTCATTGCTCCAAAACATATCGGTATTTTCTCCGGCCGGCATCCAATGTTTGAAACCGGTGTTCATTTTTTGGATAATCTTTTTGTTTTCGATTATATAGAAATCCAAATCGGCGGTATTTTCATAAACGTTCGCTCCTAGGCAAATAATCTTTTTTTTATCGGCTGAAATATTAGGAAAATCAACAAAGGTTGTAGTTGCTTCACCACTTGTTTTGTCGATTAATGTAAAGTCATAATCTTCCCAATACATGCCGTAAACCACATAAGCATTGAGCCAATTGATTTGTCCGATGTATTCATAAATACGATTGGTTTCTTCTTCTGAGGGAAGATCTGTAAAGGTGACGGTTTTCTTTTGACAAGGCAATGTGATAATACCGTTGGTTTTTTTGTGGGCTAAAGTATCGGCAGTGAGAAAAGAAATCGCCTTTTTCTTTTTGGCTAGATAAAGTTTAGAGTCAATCAATTCCAGGCTGAAATACTTGGTTAGCGATTCCTCTTCAGGGTAATAAGTGGTGCTGTCGTTTTCAGTGAGATAAGCAATGATGTTCAAATCCGACTGAACCAATACCGCCTTAATACTATCGTTTTGAGCCCTTCCGAAATAACCCAAAGACAGCAAGAAAACAAGGATGTAAGCTTTTATGTTCATTTGTGATTTAAGATAAAAAGGCTTTCAAATCTTCATAAGTCTTAATCTTAGTCGATATTTTCTCTTTGTCTAACACGCTTTCAATTTGGGTTGGAATCGGCAATTTTAAGTCTAATAAAGGTTCGACCACATCCAAGAATTTAATTGGATGCGCGGTTTCCAATACGACACCAATGCTTCCCGGTTGTTTTTGCATTTCCTTTTTTAGTCCCAAATAACCCACGGCACCATGAGGTTCGGCGATGTATTGCGTTCGGTTGAAAATGTCTTTGATGGCGATTTCGGTTTCTGCATCGGAAAAAGAGTAGGAAGAGAAGTCTTTTTCAAATTCACTTAAATCATACCGATACAATTCTTGAATTCGGATAAAGTTGGACGGATTTCCCACATCCATCGCATTAGAAATCGTAGCAATGGAAGGTTTGGGTTCGTATTTTCCGGCTTCTAAAAATCTCGGTACCGTATCATTGGCATTAGTCGAAGCCACAAAATGGGCAATAGGTAAGCCTAATTTTTTGGCCATAATGCCGGCGCAAATATTACCAAAGTTGCCACTCGGACACGAAAGAATAATCGGCTTGTTGTGTTGTTTCAATTGTTGGTAGGCAAAGAAAATATAAAACATTTGCGGCAGCCAACGGGCAATGTTAATCGAGTTAGCGGAAGTTAAGTTTTTATGATTTAAGGTATGGTCTAAAAACGCTTGCTTGACCATGTCTTGACAATCGTCAAACACACCATCAACCTCTAATGCTTTTATGTTTTTTCCAAGCGTAGTCAATTGACGCTCTTGTATTTCACTCACTTTACCGGAAGGATAGAGTATAATTACTTCAACGCCTTTTACCTCCAAAAAACCACTAGCTACAGCACCGCCGGTATCGCCGGAAGTAGCCACTAAAACGGTTACTTTCTTGTCGTCATTGCGGTTGAAATAACCCAAGCATCTCGACATAAATCGGGCGCCAACATCTTTAAAGGCCATTGTAGGACCGTGGAATAATTCTAACGAAAAGACATCATTTTCCACCGGCACACAAGGAAAATCAAAGCATAAAGTTTCGGCTATGATGCGTTTGAGTTCGGCTTCCGGAATTTCATCCCCAACGAATTGCTTAATGGCTTCAAAAGCAATTTCTTTCTGCGTAAGGTTTTCAATATTTTGAAAAAAAGAATGCGGAAGCGGTGTAATGCTTTCCGGAAAGTACAAACCTCTATCGGGTGCCAAACCAAGAACAACCGCTTGTTCGAAGCTGACTCTTGGGGCGTTTTTATTTAAACTGAAGTATTGCATGGTATTGTTTTTGGGTTTCGAGTTTCGAGTTGCTAGTTTCGGGTTTCGGTTTCAAAGTTTCGGGATTATTTTTTTGAATTTACTTCCTTTGTTTTCTGAGTTTAATAAATAAGTAATGAATGAGCCAATCATTTTACTTTCAGTTTCAGTTAACTCTTTTAATATGTTAAATTGTTGGTCGTTAATATGTTTTCTATCATATGCTCTGTATAATTGAGATCGTAATTCTCCGCATGATGCTTTAGAAATAGACAAAAATTGGATAAACTCCCTATTGCCATTTCTTTCGAATCCTTCAGCTATATTATCCATCACAGAACCTGAAGAAGTATTCATTTGATTTTTCAAGCCAAAATCTTTAGCTAAAGTTGTTTCTTCCATTATGACCCAAACTCCTTTGCAAATTTCTCTCCCTTTTTGCCAAATTTCCAAATCCTCAAAAACTTTAATCGTAGCCATATTCTTTAATTTCAATAAAGTAAATTTATTAAAACTAATTTGAACCCGCAACTTTGAACTTTGAACTTTGAACTCGCAACTTTAAACCCGCAACTAAATAACTTTCACTCCCTCATCATTCACTTTTGAAATATGAATATCAAAAGCAATTCCGGTCTCAAGATAGCTATTGCTCATCGCGCAAGCTACTTTCTCTGCTACAGCTTGTCCTTTGCACAAAGCGAATATCGATGGTCCGGCACCGGAGATTCCTGAGCCAAGCGCACCGGTTTGCAAAGCGCTGTTTTTGACATTCTCAAAATTAGGAATTAATTGTTGGCGCAACGGTTCGATGATCACATCTTTAAGTGAACGACCAATGAGTTCATAATCTTTGGTGTATAAGCCGGCAATAAATCCGCCCAAATTGCCCCATTGGGTGATGGCGTCTTTTAAGAGTACAGTTGGCGAAAGCACGGCTCTTGAATCGGATGTTTTGAGTTCGATTTGCGGATGCAAGACTACGGCGTAAATTTCACTCGGACTTTCAATCTTGATTACATCCAAAGGATTATAGCCTCGGACTAGAGTAAAGCCACCCAATACACAAGGTGCTACGTTATCGGCATGCTCACAACCGCTGGCCAAAGCTTCACCTTTCATGGCAAAGTCAACCAATTCGTGACGTGTAAAAGGTTGGCCCAATAATTCATTAATACCAAAAACCGCTCCGGCCGCACTCGCAGAAGAACTCCCAATGCCACTTCCAGCTTTGATTTTTTTATGGATTTCAATTACAAATCCACAATCGGGATTGGCCGCATTGATGATAGCCAAAGCCGCAACGCCGGCTACATTTTTTTCGGTTTCCAATGGCAAATCGGCACCCGTTATTTTGGTGATTTTTATCCCTTTTTCTGTTGTTTTTCGGATGATCATTTCGTCGCCTATGCCATCTAAACACAAGCCTAATACGTCAAATCCGCAATTCAGATTCGCGATAGTAGCCGGACAGAATATTTTTATTTCGTTCATTTTCTAAGGTTCTGAGATGCTGAGGTTCTAAGGTCCTGAGGTTTTCTTAGTACCTTAGAACCTTAGTGTCTTAGCGCCTTAATTATACATTCCCAATCCTAACCACATCCGCAAAAATCCCTGATGCAGTTACTGCAGCTCCGGCTCCCGCGCCTTTGATTAATAAAGGTTGGTCTACGTAGCGGTCGGTGTAAAATTGCACAATATTGTCTTTTCCTTCCAAATTGTAAAACGGACTGTCAGACGGAATAAATTGCAAACCTACGCTGGCTTTGCCGTTTTCGAAAGAGGCTACAAATTTTAAGCGACTGTCTTTGGCTTTGGCTTCTGCTAAAAGGTTGTCAAAATGACTCGCATGCTTCGTTAATGATTTGAAAAAATCTTCATTGTTGGTAGTGTCCATACATGCTGCAGGCAAGAAAGAATTGTTGACGATGTCTTCCATTTCCATTTCGTAACCACTTTCGCGAATGAGGATTAATATCTTTCTGGCGACATCAACTCCACTTAAATCAATTTTCGGATCGGGTTCTGTAAAACCTTGAACACCTGCTTCTTTTACTACGTCATGGAAATTATAAGTCTCGCTAAAATTATTAAAAATAAAGTTCAAACTTCCCGACAAAACCGCATTGATTCTATTCACTTTATCCCCTGAAGCAATCAAGTGTTTTAGGGTGTCAATGATGGGTAAACCGGCACCAACATTCGTTTCAAATAGGAAAGGAGCATTGTATTTTCGGGATAAGTTTTTGAGGTTTTTATAGTGGTTGTATTCCGAAGAACAGGCAATTTTGTTGCAAGTCACTACCGCAATATTTTGTCCCAAGAATTGGTCATAAATAGTCGCGATGTCATAATTGGCAGTGATGTCAACGAAGATGCTGTTGCGTAAATTCAGTTCTTTAGTACGAGCGATAAAATCTTTTGGATTAGCCGTTTCGCCTTGGTTAAGCGTTTCTTTCCACTCTTTTAAATTGATTCCTTCTTCGTCAAAAACCATTTTTCTGGAATTCGACAATGCGATCACTCGCACATTGATTTTTAGATTCTCTTTTAAGAATTTCTTTTGTTGGCTGATTTGGTCGATAAACTTTTCGCCTACGTTACCCACACCCATGACAAATAAGTTCAATTGCTTGGTATTGTCTTCAAAGAAACGTTCGTGTAAAGTATTCAAAGCTTTTTTCACGTCTTTTTCATTAATAACAACTGAAATATTTCTTTCCGAAGCACCTTGTGCAATTGCGCGGATATTGACGTTGTTTTTGCCTAAAGTACTAAACATTTTTCCGCTAATCCCTTGATGGTTTTTCATGTTTTCGCCCACGAGTGCTACGATGCATAAATCTTTTTCGACTATACAAGGATCCACTTTGCCTTGCGCAATTTCCATTTCAAAAGCTTTATCGATGGCCGTTTTGGCTCTGTCCGCATCAGCATTTAGAATTCCAATGCAAATAGAGTGTTCAGAAGAAGCTTGGGTAATAAAAATCACATTGATATTTTCGTTAGACAACACTTCGAACAAGCGTTTGGACGAACCCGCAACGCCTACCATTCCTGAACCTTCTAAAGTCAGCAACGCAATATTGTCAATATGGGTGATTCCTTTAATCGGATTAGCTTCGCTCCGTTCGGCTCCGCCTCGGGTGTTGGACGCTTCGGGAGTATTGGAAATCAAGGTGCCGTATGCTTCCGGTTCGAAGGTATTTTTGATAAAAATAGGAATACTGTCTTTCAAGACTGGTTGAATCGTTGGCGGATACAATACTTTGGCCCCAAAATGCGATAATTCCATCGCTTCCTGATAAGAAATGGTTTCTATCGGTTGGGCTTGCTTTACACTTTTCGGATTGGCAGTGAACATTCCGTTGACATCGGTCCAAATCTCTAAGACTTCCGCTTTTACTGCTGCAGCAATAATCGCCGCAGTGTAATCAGAACCGCCACGCCCTAAAGTAGTAGTGTTTCCGTCTAAAGAAGAAGCGATGAATCCGGGGAATAAAGTAACTTGAGTGGTATTATTTTTGAAATAATTGGCTATCAATTGGTTGGTTACCTCAAAATCAACGGCTGCTTTTCCGAAATTGGAATTGGTTTTAATCACTTCTCGACTGTCTTTGAAAGCCGAGTTGCTGACTTTTTGCTTGAGTGCAACAGCTATAATTTGAGACGATAACAATTCGCCAAAACCGGCCACAATATCGGCCGTTCTGCTTGATAATTCGCCCAAAAGATAACAACCGTCCAATAAAGTTTTTAGCAGGTTAATGTCATGGTTAATCGTATCGATGATTTCACTTTGGTCGCTCAAAGGAATTAATTCGTCAATGGCGTCTTTGTGTTTTTTCTCTATTTGACTAACGATGTCTTTGTAACCTTTGTCTTTAGCCGAAGCGGTTTTTCCGGCCAAAATCAACAAATCGGTTACGCCACTAAAGGCTGAAACGACTACTGCGAGTTGGTTTTCTTTACTTTTGTTAGCAATTATCGCTATGGTTTTAGAAATATTTTCAGCATTGGCAACTGAAGTACCTCCGAATTTTAATACTATCATGACTTTCTTAGTTATGAGTTATAAATGATGAGTGATTTGCTTTCTTGCGAAAGTACATGTCAAGTGGATTATATGTGAAAATTATACCCCAAACGGGGTTGTAGTTGTTGATGTTGTGGTGCCAAAAGCCGCAACCATAGAATTGGTTGTAGAAGAGAATTGATATTTGGCAAAGTTTGACATCATGTTTTCAAATGTATGACTTTTTGAGAATTAAAAAAGGTTTCCTTAAATTTTTAAGAATATCGCAAAGATTCTTTGTAACCAATGTGATTTTGTTGGTATCAATATTTTAAAGCTTACTTTTTTAATAAATTCTCAAAAAATACTCCGCCAAATTGTTGCTT
The DNA here is from genome assembly GCA_039804545.1 of Bacteroidota bacterium. GTDB lineage: Bacteria > Bacteroidota > Bacteroidia > Flavobacteriales > Flavobacteriaceae > Flavobacterium. The sequence goes on from JBDLVY010000070.1 coordinate 9,416, forward strand.
TTTAACAATCGTTTGCGGAATTTTGGACTTTTAATCCTCACCAAAAATGGAGCATTCGCATTACATCAGTACGGAAGTATTGACTTTAGAGACTTTACAAGAGATTATTGCCGAGCATAAAACTTTGGCCCTTTCGGAAGAAGCCAAACTGAATATTCAACAGTGTCGTGATTATTTAGACCAAAAAATGGCGGCCAATGAAACCCCGATTTACGGAATTAATACCGGTTTTGGTTCGTTGTGTAATGTGAAAATTTCGAATGAGAATTTGTCTCAGCTTCAAGAAAACTTGGTGAAATCACATGCTTGTGGTACCGGAGAAGAAGTGCCTCAGGAAATTGTAAAGTTGATGTTGTTGCTAAAAATTCAGTCTTTGAGTTATGGCCATTCCGGAGTGCAATTGCAAACGGTTGAGCGTTTGGTTGATTTTTACAACAATGATATTTTACCGGTCATTTATTCCCAAGGTTCATTGGGTGCGAGTGGCGATTTGGCTCCGTTAGCACATTTGTCTTTGCCTTTATTAGGTGAAGGAGAAGTGAATTTTGAAGGTAAAAAAGTGCATGCTTCCGAAGTTTTGACTCAATTCAACTGGCAACCGATTGTATTGCAATCCAAAGAAGGTTTGGCCCTGTTAAACGGAACCCAATTTATGAGTGCTTACGGCAGTTATATTTTGTTGAAAGCGATGAAATATTCGTATTTGGCAGATGTGATTTCGGCCATTTCATTAGAAGGATTTGATGGCAGAATAGAACCGTTTGATGAATTAATCCATTATGTTCGACCGCACAAAGGCCAAATTGTAACGGCTAAAAGAATGCGAGAATTGTTGGAAGATAGTCAAATCATTGCCCAACCCAAAGCTCACGTTCAAGATCCGTATTCTTTCCGATGTATTCCTCAGGTTCACGGTGCTTCGAAAGACACGATTGACTATGTGAAAAAAGTATTCAAAACCGAAATCAACTCGGTTACCGATAATCCCAATATTTTTAAAAACGAAGACTTGATTATTTCCGGCGGTAATTTCCACGGACAACCTTTGGCTTTGGCTTTAGACTTTTTAGGCTTGGCTTTGGCCGAATTGGGAAGCATTTCCGAAAGAAGAACTTATCAGTTAATTTCAGGATTGCGAGGTTTGCCAGCTTTTTTGGTAGACAATCCGGGCTTGAATTCAGGGTTTATGATTCCGCAATATACCGCGGCTAGTATTGCCAGTCAGAACAAACAGTTGGCGACACCGGCAAGTATTGACAGCATCGTTTCTTCCAATGGGCAAGAAGACCACGTGAGTATGGGTGCAAATGCAGCGACGAAAACGCTTCGCATTATGGAAAACCTAGAACGCATCTTAGCGATTGAGTTGATGAATGCTTCTCAGGCGATTGCTTTTCGTCAACCACTACAATCAAGTGAGTTTATTGAGATGTTCTTGAAAGCTTACAGAGCCGAAGTGCCTTTGGTCAAAGAAGACAGAATTTTGCATTACGACATTGAAAACTCTGTGGCGTTTTTGAATAGTTTTAGGATTGATTTAGAAGAGTAAACTCAACAATCCCAAAATCGCAGGAACAGCCTGTACAAAAAGGATTCTTTTAGAAGCAGTTAAAGCACCATAAATTCCTGCAACGAGAACACAACTCAGGAAAAACAAAGCTACATTTTGACTCCAAGTCGCGTCACAAATTAGCAGTGACCAAATCAATCCTGCAGCTAAAAAGCCGTTGTACAATCCTTGATTCGCGGCCATAACTTTGGTCTTTTCAAATTGGTCAGCCGGTATGGTTTTAAAAACTTTGCGCCCGCGAGTCGTCCAAGCGAACATTTCGAGCCAAAGAATATAAATATGCAACAAGGCAATAAATCCGATAATCATCTGAGAAAGTAAGTTCATTGCTACTCGTTTTCGTTAAAAATTCGTTCAATTCTTTTGTCGGGCACCAACCACATTAAGGCTACAAAAATATAGATAGCACCAGCAATAGCGGGATATTTATAAGCTAAAAGTATGGCAACAAAATACAGCATTGGAGACGATTTGCCTTTGTAATCTTTGCCCAAAGCATGGGACAATAAAGAGTCTTCACCATGGTGTTTTAAAATTTGATTTTGTAACATGAAATAAGCCAACCCATTCATCAAAAGGATAAATCCGTAAAACATCATAGGAAAAGGCGCAAAGTGATGCTCACCAATCCAAGCCGTTGCAAAGGGAATCATTGACAGCCAAAACAACAAATACAAATTGGCCCAAAGAATTTTACCATTGACTCTTTTTACAGTATACAGCAAGTGGTGGTGGTTGTTCCAGTAAATACCTACATAAATAAAGCTCAGTATATAACTCAAAAATTTATGAAACAATGGCCGAATAGCTTCATAACTGACACTGTCCGGCACTTTAAATTCCAAAACCATAATGGTTATAATGATGGCTAAAACGCCGTCGCTAAAAGCTTCAAGTCGGTTTTTGTTCATGTTGTCAATTTTCAGTTCTCTATTGTCTCCGCTTTGAATTCTGCTTTAATTTTGAAACTCTTCTCTATTGCCTTAATCATTTCTCCGGCAATGTCTTTATTGGTAGCGCCTTCGATACCTTCTAATCCGGGCGAAGAGTTTACTTCCAACAATAGTGGTCCTTTTGATGAACGAATAATATCCACACCGGCCACTTTTAAATCCATTGCTTTGGCCGCTTTTATAGCAATTTTTTTCTCATCGGCTGTAGGCTTGATAACAGAAGCCGTTCCACCCATATGAATGTTGGCTCTGAATTCTCCAGCGGCGGCTTCCCGTTGGATGGCGGCTACAACTTTGCCGTCTACGACAAACAAACGCAAATCTTTACCATCAGCTTCTTTGATAAATTCTTGTACCAAGATATTGGCATTCAAACTTTTAAAAGCATTGATTACAGATTCTGCTGCTTTTTTGGTTTCGGCCAAAACGACACCTTTTCCTTGCGTTCCTTCTAAAAGTTTTACGATTAGTGGTGAACCACCAACCATTTTAATCAAATCATCTGTATCCAAAGGAGAATTCGCAAATCCGGTCGTGGGGATATCAACGCCGTGGTGTAATAATAATTGAAGGGAAAACAGTTTGTCTCGCGATTGGGTTATCGCTGCCGCGGAATTCAAACAAAAGACTTTCATGGCTTCAAACTGTCGCGTCAATGCACAACCGTAAAACGTAATACTTGGCCGAATTCTTGGGATAATTGCATCAAAATTGTCTAATATTTTTCCGCCTCGGTAATGAATTTCGGGTTTGTCGGCATCGAGTTTCATATAGCATTCTTTAATATTCAAAAAATGCATTTCGTGCCCGCGCATTTCACCGGCTTCCATGATGCGTTTGTTGCTGTACAATTCGGGATTGCTAGCCAGTACACCAATTCGCAAGCCTGATTTAATGGTTATGGAATTTTGGTATAAATCTTTTAAATTTTCGGTAGAGGTTTGTCCCAACAAATATTTTTGTTCCGGGTCAACCAATATTCTGCCACTCATAGCCTCACGCCCTAACAACATTCTGAAACCCATCGAATCTCGGTTGGTTAAGGTCATTTCAATTTCCCAAGTATCGTTGCCGATGCACAAATTGGTTTTAATCACATAGCGTTGTTCGCGAAAACCACTAGAGCTTTTGACTATGCGTTTGTCTACCAATTTGGCTTCACAATGAATAACCGTTTTGAGATTGTTCTGAATAGGGTTGATGTCGAATTTCACCCAGTTTTCAGATTCTTTTACAAAAGGAGCAATGTTAATGGCGTGAAGTGCCGAAGTTTTAGCACCCGAATCAACACGGGCTTTGATAGCGGGAATACCGAGTTCGGGAAAAGAACACCATTCTTCGGAACCTAATATGATTTTGTTCTGTGGCATATTTTGACAGAGAGTTAAAAAAGAAACCATTAAGAAGTTAAGTTTTATTAAGTAATAAACTTAATTTTCTTAATCTCTTAATGGTTTTAAAATGATTAGTTTAATATTTATTTAGTTGGCTTTTCAGCTTTTTGAATAGAAACGGTAAGCTCTTGAGCTGTTTCGTCTAAATCCATAAAAATTTCATCACCTGATGCAATTTTGGAAGTGATAATCTCTTCGGCTAAAGCATCTTCTACATATTTTTGAATGGCACGTTTTAACGGACGCGCACCAAATTGTTTGTCGAAACCTTTGTCGGCGATAAATGCTTTCGCAGTATCAGAAAGGTTCAATTTGTATCCTAACTCTTCTACGCGAGCGTACAATTTTTTCAATTCGATTTCGATAATCAAATCGATATCGTGCTTTTCTAATGGGTTGAATACGATTACATCGTCAATTCGGTTTAAGAATTCTGGTGCAAAGGTTTTTTTCAACGCATTTTCTACCACACTTTTCGAATGGTCATCGGCTTGGGCTACTTTGGCAGCAGTGCCAAAACCAACGCCTTGTCCGAAGTCTTTCAATTGGCGCGCTCCAACATTGGAAGTCATGATGATAATCGTGTTTTTGAAATCTATTTTTCGACCCAAACTGTCGGTCAAATAACCATCATCCAACACTTGTAGCATCATGTTAAATACATCAGGATGCGCTTTTTCGATTTCGTCTAAAAGAACTACACAGTAAGGTTTTCTACGAACTTTTTCAGTCAATTGTCCGCCTTCTTCATAGCCTACATAGCCCGGAGGCGCACCGATTAATCTCGAGATGGCAAATTTTTCCATGTATTCACTCATGTCAATGCGGATTAAAGCATCTTCAGAGTCGAATAATTCTTTGGCCAATACTTTCGCTAATTGGGTTTTTCCCACACCGGTTTGTCCTAAGAAAATAAACGAACCAATCGGGCGATTTGGGTCTTTCAAACCGGCACGATTGCGTTGAATAGAACGAGATATTTTTAAAACAGCTTCATTTTGTCCGATTACTTTTCCTTGAATTAATTCAGGTAAATGCGCCAATTTATTGCTTTCTGTTTGTGCAATACGATTCACGGGAATTCCGGTCATCATTGAAACGACATCGGCTACATTGTCTTCGGTTACTCGGATTCTGTTGCTTTTTGAATCTTCTTCCCATTGTTCTTGAGCGATGGCTAAATCTTTTTCTAAGCGTTTTTCATCATCCCGCAATTTAGCAGCTTCTTCGTATTTCTGTTTTTTAACCACAGAATTTTTCAATTCGCGCACTTCTTCCAATTGGCGTTCCAAATCCAAAATTTGTTTTGGGACGTCAATATTGGTGATGTGAACTCTCGAGCCCGCTTCGTCTAAAGCATCAATCGCTTTGTCTGGAAGAAAACGCTCAGACATGTATCTGTTGGTTAATTTCACACACGCTTCGATTGCTTCGTCGGTGTAAATAACGTTGTGATGGTCTTCGTATTTGTTTTTGATATTGTTCAAAATGGTAATCGTTTCTTCTACCGAAGTAGGTTCTACAATTACTTTTTGGAAACGTCTTTCTAGCGCACCGTCTTTCTCTATATACTGACGGTATTCGTCTAGCGTGGTAGCACCAATACATTGTATTTCGCCACGTGCTAACGCCGGTTTAAACATATTGGAAGCATCTAATGAACCTGTGGCACCACCGGCACCAACAATAGTATGGATTTCGTCAATGAATAAAATGATGTCATCGTTTTTCTCCAATTCGTTCATCACAGCTTTCATTCTTTCTTCAAATTGTCCGCGGTATTTGGTACCGGCAACTAAAGATGCTAAATCAAGCGTAACGACTCTTTTGTTGAAAAGAATGCGCGATACTTTCTTTTGAATGATGCGCAAGGCTAAACCTTCAGCGATTGCTGATTTACCCACACCGGGTTCACCAATTAGCAATGGGTTGTTTTTCTTTCTTCGGCTTAAGATTTGAGACACACGCTCAATCTCTTTTTCACGCCCTACAACCGGATCGAGTTTGCCTTCTTCCGCTAATTCGGTTAAGTCACGACCAAAATTATCCAAAACGGGAGTTTTAGATTTCTTATTGGTCTTATTCGTCGGGTTGTTAAAGCTGCCTTCTTTCAAACTGTCATCTTGACCCGAATCGTCATTGAATGATTCGTTTCTGGGCAAGTTATCTGTAAAATCTTCTTCGTTTGGTGTCATGTTTAAATACTGTTCTTTAACTACGTTATAGTCTATTTTCAGACGGTGCAGCAGTTTGGTTGTTGGGTCGTTTTCATTTCTCAATATACACAAAAGTAAATGGGCTGTACTTATTGAAGTGGCCTGGAATACTTTGGCTTCTAAGAATGTCGTTTTTAAAGCGCGTTCTGCTTGACGGGTCAAGTGCAAATTCTTCTTTTCATTGCTGATTTCTACATTTGGGTTGGCCGGACTTAAAATCTCGACCTTTTTTCTCAAATGGTCTAAATCTATAGACAGGTTGTTTAAAATAGCAATCGCTTTACCATTTCCATCTCTCAGGATACCAAGCATTAGGTGTTCTGTTCCTATAAAATCATGGCCTAAGCGCAATGCTTCTTCCTTGCTGTAGGTAATCACATCTTTGACTCTTGGTGAAAAATTATCATCCATATAATATATAATTGGTAGTGTAAATTTAGTTATTATGAATGGTTCTAACAAAAATCATTCCGCCTAAAAGTACTGTCAGCTAATAGACAAAAAAAAAGCCAATAATAAAAGCAGAACGGACACTAATTTATTAACCAAAAAAAGTGCCTATTTTGTTAATAAATCATTGAAATTTGTGAACTAAAAATAGCGCCAAAAGGGATAAATAACCTATATTAGCACGTTTTGAATTTAAACTAATTTTTTATTAATAATTTATAAAATATGTCTGACGGAGAAAAGTTAATTCCTATTAACATCGAAGATGAAATGAAATCAGCTTACATCGATTATTCGATGTCTGTAATTGTCTCAAGAGCGCTACCTGACGTGCGTGACGGTTTAAAACCGGTACACCGAAGAGTGTTATATGGAATGTATGATTTAGGCGTTTTTTCAAACAGAGCGCACAAAAAATCCGCAAGAATTGTTGGAGAAGTTTTGGGTAAATATCACCCACACGGCGATACTTCTGTTTATGATGCCATGGTTCGTATGGCACAAGAATGGAGTTTACGTTATTTATTAATTGATGGTCAAGGTAACTTTGGTTCTGTTGATGGCGATAGTCCAGCGGCGATGCGTTATACAGAAGCTAGAATGAAAAAAATGTCGGAAGACATTATGGCAGATATAGACAAAGAAACAGTTGATTTTCAATTGAACTTTGATGATACACTTTATGAGCCTAAAGTAATGCCAACAAGAGTTCCAAATCTATTAATAAATGGTGCGTCTGGGATTGCAGTTGGTATGGCTACCAATATGGCACCACATAATTTAACAGAAGT
>JBDLVY010000071.1:0-8181 GCA_039804545.1 Bacteroidota bacterium
TCCGACCTTAGTGACCCAAATGCCAAAAAAGGATTCGTTGCAAATATGGTTCAAACCATTAAAAGTTGATTCGCTGCAAGTAAGCGTAGAAAAAGAAAATTTTAGTGTAAAAATTAAAGCGGCTAAAGCAGATACATTGAATATAAATCCAGATTTTACAGGTAGTTTACCGCTGAGAGAACGATTTTCAATGAGCAGCTCAATTCCTTTGGTTAAATTTGATAAAACTAAAATAAGCATCATTAATAAAGATTCTGTAGCGGTTGATTTTACTACTGAATATGATGATTTTAACCAAAAACTCTACTTAGATTTCAAAAGAGAACCTTTAGAAAGCTACACAATTGAAGCACTACCTGGCGCCATGATTGATTATTATGAGACGCAAAATGATACTTTGTTATATAAGGTTAACACCAAAAATCTTTCAGATTATGGGAATTTAAGGGTCATTTTGGAAAACGTTAAAAAATTTCCGGTAATTGTGGAACTTACTGATAAAGATGGTAAAGTCAAATATTCTGAGTATACGGAAACAGCTATCGTTAACTTTGACGCCATAGAACCGGCAAAATATACCTTGCGAATTATTTATGACGATAATAAGAACAAGGTTTGGGACACCGGAAGTTATCTTGAAAAACGCCAAACAGAAGAAGTCATTTATTTCCCGAAAGAAATTGATGTTCGCGCCAATTGGGATGTTGAACAGCCATTCGATTTACGAAGAACGAAGTAAGATTTACAAAGTTATCCTGAAATTATCCCTATCATCAAGGAAAGCCAATTTACTTCGGGTTTCCAATAGTTTTTCTTTGTCGAGTTCAACTATAAAAACGCCCTCAGTTTCTTGTGGTTCCAAAATGTAGTTGCCGAGAAAATCAACGGCTTGTGAATGGCCAACGTATTCTAAATTATTATTATCGGTTCCAATTCTATTCACGCCAATCGCATAACTCATGTTTTCTACTGCACGCGCTTTGAGTAAAATATCCCAAGCATTGACACGTGGTTTGGGCCAATTGGCTACATAAATCAGCAAATCATAATTTTCCACATTTCGGGCAAAAACCGGGAAACGCAAATCATAACAAATCAGCAAGCAAATTGTAAATCCTTTATAATCAATGATTAATTTATCAGTTCCGGCGGTATACACTTTGTTTTCTCCGGCCAAGGTGAACAAATGCCTTTTGTCATAAGTTTTCAAATCGCCATTCGGAAAAACAAAAACCAATCGATTGTAAAAATTACCATTTTCTGTTATCACCAAGCTTCCGGTTATCGCGCAGTTTTTGGCTTTCGCCAAATGTTGGAGCCAAGCAATCGTTTCACCTTGCATGGTTTCTGCGACCGCTTCCGGATTCATCGTAAAACCCGAAGAAAACATTTCGGGTAGCACAATTAAGTCAACATCTTCCATAAAACCGGTTATTTTTTGGGCCAAATGGCTGCGGTTTTCGGTTGGATTTTCCCAGGTTAATGACGATTGGATTAAGGCTACTTTCATTTTTTTTAGGGATAAGTTTATTTAATGGTGATTTCGTCAACAAAAATAAACGCATCACCGCCAGCACCTTGATGCCATTCGGGTAATTTGCCATAATTGTAAGCTTTAACCTTTACGTATTTGGCTTTGGTGGCTGAGTTTAATTTGAGGCTGAAATTGGTCACCGTATTTTCAGTTGCTGCAGCGTCAAGCGTGTTGTCAACGGTTCCGACAAGTGTAAAATTCACATTATCCGTTGATACATAATACTCGACTTTAGTCGGCATCAAAATCCAAGAACGAGAATCTTGTAAAAACGAACCGTTGCATTCGGTAATGTTTTTTTCTGTTTGTAAATCAACAGTGGCTTCAAAATCCTGACTTTGGTAACCTTGCCAATCGCCTTTGCGCCAGTTGGTTGTTCCGTTAATGCCATCTAATAATCCTTCCGGACCGCCGGCATGGTATTGCGGATTGTAAGTCGATTTGATATTGATGGTGTAGTTGTTCGGTTTTTTGAAGAAGTTGGCGGAAACCACACTTGTTTTTCTAGCGGCATCTTTAGAATAAGCATAAATTTCACAGGATTTATCAATTTCAATAGGCTGATTGTATTTTTGAAAATTGATTTTATCAAATGAGTAATAGGTTTCAACCTCTGAATACGGATGCTGAATTTCGATCTTCATTTTGTCTTTGAAGGATTTACCTTCAGCCTGAATTAAAGGGACAGGAATGATTTCTTGATGAGCAAATCCGTAGGTTCTCTTCTCTGGATTTAATCCAAAATACTTTCTATGTTCCAAAGAATTCTCAACACTGATTTCCTCAGTTGTTCCATCATCAAATTTGACTTTAGCTTTCTTAAAAAAAGGTGTAGTCAAACTCCATTCCGGATTCCCCGGCGTTACCGCATAAATCCCCATAGAACTCAAGACATACCAAGCGCTCATTTGGCCGCAATCTTCATTGCCAATCAAACCATCGGGTGTGTTTTTGTAGAATTCGTTTAAAATGTACTGTACTTTTTCTTTGGTTTTCTCCGGTTTACCAATGTAATTGTATAAATACGCCATGTGGTGACTTGGTTCGTTGCCATGTGCGTATTGCCCAATCAAACCGGTAACGTCAACTTGTTCTCGACCGGTAGTTTTGCTTTCGCTGTTGAACATTTCGTCGAGTTTGGTCTCAAATTTTTCATTGCCGCCATAAGCATGAATCATGCCGGGAATATCTTGTGGCACAAAAAACGAATATTGCCAACTGTTGCCTTCGGTAAAATTATTGTTGATTTCCTTCGGGTCAAAAGGTTTGTCCCAACCACCGTTTTTCTTTGGGCGCATAAAGCCGGTCGTCCAATCGAAGACATTTTTCCAACTTTGAGAGCGCTTCATGAAGTAATCGTAATCGTCTTTTTTGTTCAAAATCATGGCCATTTGCGCGATACACCAATCGTCATAAGCATATTCCAAGGTTTTGGAAACGCTTTCGTGTTCGTCATCCATCGAAATAAAGCCTTGGTTTTTATAGGCTTCTAACCCCAAATGATCAAGCATTGCACTGTGTTTTGCCGCTTCAAATGCTTTTTCATAATCAAAACCGGTCAAGCCTTTTGCCATAGCATCTGCCATCACAGAAACAGAATGGTAGCCAATCATGCAATCGGTTTCATTTGACGCCAATTCCCATACGGGCAATCTTCCGCCTTGTTCGTATTGTTTTAAAAAAGTATTGATAAAATCGACCGTGCGTTTCTTCTCGATTAAAGTATACAAAGGATGCGCGCCACGGAACGTATCCCAAAGGGAGAAGACTGAGTAGTAATCAAATCCTTCTGCTTTATATATTTTATTGTCGCGACCGCGGTATTTCCCGTCGATGTCTTGGGCGATATTGGGCTGCACCATCGTGTGGTATAAAGCGGTGTAGAAAATACTTAGTTTGTCTTTATTCGTCTCCGTAATTTCGATTTTGGCCAATTGTTGGTCCCAAAGTTTTTCCGCGTCTTCTTTGACTTTGTTGAAATCCCAACCCGGAATTTCACTCATATTGAGTTTAGCGCCTTCGTAACTTGTTGGTGATAATGCAACTTTGACCCCAATTTTATCGCCTTGGCTCACTTTTTTTGAAAAACTCAAGGCCAATTGCGTCCCGGAAAACAACTTGTCGGTTAGTGAAGCTTGTACCGAATTATTACTTCTGATTTTATTGATTTGCATTGGTTGGCTGAACTCGATGCGGGCAAAAACGTATTGGTCTTTCGCCCAGGCTTCACTTCTTCGGAGGATTTCTATGGTTTTGCTGTTGATGATTCGTACTTCGCCTTGCAACAACTTGTCACGGTGGTTCAAATCTAAAATGATATTGGCTTGGCCTGAATTATTGAAAGTATATTGGTGAAAACCAACGCGAGGCGATGAAGTTAAAGCCACGTCAATATTGTGCTTGTCAAGTTTTACGCTGTAAAAACCTGCCGTTGCTTTTTCATTTGCATGAGAAAAAGTCGAACTATAATCTTTCGGACTCAACTTAGGATCACCCATCATTGGCATCAACATAATATCGCCATAATCGGTACAACCGGTTCCGTTTAAATGGGTGTGTGAAAAACCATATATAGTATTGTCGTCGTAATGATAACCTGAACAGCCGTCCCAACTACCGTCAATTCGGGTATCAGGAGACAATTGCACCATCCCGAATGGCACTGTTGCTCCGGGATAAGTGTGTCCGTGACCACCGGTTCCAATCATAGGATTGACGTGTAGGAGAAGATTTTGACCAAAAATGGAAAGCGAAATCAGTAAAAATAAGCTGGAAAATTGAAGTTTCATGTTGTTGTTATTTTGCAATGCTAAAGATAAAAAATGCTTTTAATTAAATTCGAGTTCGATAAAAACCGGCAAATGATCAGAAGGATATTTTAAGTCTTTGGAATCACTCAGGACTGCATATTTTTCTATTTTAAACGGATTGTCTTTGGATAAAAAGATATAATCGATTCGTTTGGTAACGGCTTCGCTTTGTTTGAATCCATTAAAAGTACCACTTGGGCCAAAAGGTTTTTCTTTGCAGATATCTTGACTGTCGAGCATTTCTTTTTTTAGGTTGATGATTCGTTCTTCATTGGGTTCCGAATTGAAATCACCCATAAAAAAAACCGGATAGTTTTTGCCATTGAGTGTTTTAATTTTGGAGAGAATTAAAAGAATAGAATTTGTTCGGGCCAATTCGCCCATGTGGTCTAAATGCGTATTAAAAACCCAAAAAATTTGTTTCGTTTTGCTGTCTTTGAATAAAGCATAAGTACAAACACGATTGAGTGCTGCATCCCAACCTTTGGAGATTTTATCCGGCGTTTCCGAAAGCCAAAAGGTATTTTCTTGAAGAACTTTGAATCTGTTTTTTTGATAAAAGATGTTAGATGATTCGCCTTTACCATTGCCGTCTCTGCCCATTCCGACATAGTTATATTTAGGGAACATTGTTGCAATATCAGTTACTTGATGTGGTAAAGCTTCTTGTATGCCAAAAATGTCCGGTTCGTAAAAAGTTACTTGAGAAGCCCAATAATCTTTGCGGTTTGGCCAAGCGTTTTCACCATCTGAAGCGATGTCTAACCGAATGTTATAAGTCATTAGCCTAAGTTTTTGTGCTGAAATTGTGTTGGTAAAAACAATCAGCATAAGCAAACCGGTGAAATAAGTTTTCATGGTGGATGTTGTTTGTATCAAATATACATATTTTCAGCAGAGTTTGCGTTAAGGATGGGAGCAAGTACCGTGTACTGCGGACAGCCTGACCCGCATGGACACGAGGCTGATAAGCCGACTGCCCGAAGGGAAACGCCATAAAAAAAACGCATCCAAATTAATGAATGCGTTCTAATGTTTTTTGGCAAATGCCTATTTGATACTCGCTTTTAGATATTCTCTATTCATGCGAGCGATGTTTTCTAAAGAGATGCCTTTCGGACATTCAACTTCACAAGCACCGGTATTGGTACAGTTTCCGAATCCTTCTTCGTCCATTTGGCGTACCATGTTTAGAACACGTTGGGTGGCTTCAACTTTTCCTTGTGGTAATAAAGCATATTGCGATACTTTGGCACCCACAAATAACATAGCTGAACCGTTTTTACAAGTCGCAACACAAGCACCGCAACCAATACAAGCAGCTGCTTCAAAAGCCCTGTCAGCATCGTGTTTTGGCACTGGAGTAGCATTAGCATCAATGGTTCTTCCGGAAGTATTTACCGAAACGAAACCACCGGCTTGTTGGATTCTGTCAAAAGCACTTCTATCCACCACTAAATCTTTAACCACTGGGAAAGCTTTGCTTCTCCAAGGTTCGATATAAATCGTATCGCCGTCGTTGAATTTACGCATGTGCAACTGACAAGTCGTTGTTCCGGTGTCCGGTCCGTGAGCTCTACCATTAATGTATAGCGAACACATACCACAAATCCCTTCGCGACAATCGTGGTCAAAAGCCACAGGTTCGTTCTTGCTGTTGATTAATTGCTCGTTCAATTGGTCTAACATTTCCAAAAATGAACTCGCAGTAGAAACGTTATCTAATTTATAAGTTTCTATTTGACCTTTGGCTTTAGCGTTTTTTTGACGCCAAATTTTAAGGGTTATATTGATGTTTTTTGCTGCAGACATAATTTAATTATTTGTAGTTTCTAGCGGCTATTTTGATAAACTCGTATTTCAATTCTTCTTTGTTAAGGACTTCTTTGCTGATGTCGTAGCCCATGTATTCCCAGGCACCAACGAAGGCAAAGTTTTCGTCATCACGAAGGGTTTCTCCTTCTGAATCTTGATATTCTTCACGGAAGTGACCGCCACAAGATTCTTTTCTTTGAAGTGCATCCATTGCCATTAACTGACCTAAATCAATAAAGTCGGCTACGCGAAGCGCTTTTTCTAATTCAGGGTTTAATTCGTCTGAACTTCCAGGAACGTATACGTCTTTATAGAATTCTTCTTTTAAGGCCGCGATTTCTTCGATGGCTTCTTTTAATCCTTTTTCGTTACGTGCCATTCCAACTTTATTCCACATAATCAAACCTAAACGTTTGTGGAAATGGTCAACTGATTTGGTTCCGTTATTGCTTAAGAATTTGTCGATAGCTTCTTTTACGCTATTTTCCGCTTCAGTGAATTCAGGAGAATCGGTTGAAATTTTTCCGGTTCTGATTTCGTCAGCCAAGTAGTTGGAAACTGTGTATGGCAATACAAAATAACCATCGGCTAAACCTTGCATTAAAGCTGAAGCTCCCAATCTGTTAGCTCCGTGGTCAGAGAAATTCGCTTCTCCGGCAACGAAACAACCCGGGATTGTGGATTGCAAATTATAATCTACCCAAACACCACCCATAGTGTAGTGAACCGCAGGATAAATTTTCATTGGTGTTTCGTAGGGATTCTCATCTGTGATTTTTTCATACATCGCGAAAAGATTCCCGTATTTTTCTTCCAACCATTTTTTACCCAATTTAGTTACTTCTTCCGCTGACGGATTGTGGTTTCCTTGAGAATAAGCCGTTTGACGACCTTTGGTTTGAATTTCTGTAGAGAAATCTAAGTAAACGCCTTCGTTAGTATCATTGGCTTCGATTCCGTGGCCTTGGTCGCACATTTCTTTAGCAGCTCTTGAGGCAACGTCTCTTGGGACTAAGTTTCCAAAAGCAGGATAACGTCTTTCTAAGAAATAATCTCTGTCTTCTTCTTTTAATTGGGTTGGGTTTAATTTTCCGGCGCGAATGGCTTCAGCATCTTCTTTCTTTTTTGGTACCCAAATACGACCGTAATTTCGAAGCGACTCTGACATCAGTGTCAATTTTGCTTGATTGGTCCCATGAACCGGAATACAAGTTGGGTGAATTTGCACAAAACAAGGATTAGCAAATAATGCGCCTCTTTTGTGAACTTTCCAACCGGCAGTTACGTTACTTCCCATGGCATTGGTTGACAGGAAATATACATTTCCATAACCGCCTGAAGCTATGATTACGGCATGAGCCGAATGTCTTTCTAATTCTCCGGTAACTAGGTTACGGGCAATAATTCCGCGTGCTTTTCCGTCTACTTTTACCAAGTCAAGCATTTCATGACGGTTGAACATTTGAACGTTTCCAACCCCAATTTGTCTTGATAATGCCGAATAAGCGCCTAATAATAATTGTTGTCCGGTTTGTCCTGCTGCGTAAAAAGTACGTTGCACTTGTGTTCCACCAAACGAACGGTTGTCTAACATTCCGCCGTAATCACGGGCAAAAGGAACACCTTGCGCGACACATTGGTCAATGATGTTGGCAGAAACTTCGGCCAAACGGTGAACGTTAGCCTCACGAGCTCTGTAATCACCACCTTTGATAGTGTCATAGAATAAGCGGTATGTACTGTCGCCATCATTTTGATAATTTTTGGCAGCGTTGATTCCACCTTGAGCGGCGATTGAGTGTGCTCTTCTTGGGGAATCTTGGAAACAAAATGCTTTCACATTGTATCCCATTTCTCCTAAAGAAGCTGCGGCTGAAGCACCAGCTAAACCTGTTCCAACAACGATTATATCGATTTTCGGACGGTTATTTGGGGCAACTAATTTTAAATGATTTTTATGATTAGTCCATTTCTCTGAAATAGAACCTTCTGGTATTTTAGAATCTAACTTCATGATCTATA
>JBDLVY010000072.1:0-3945 GCA_039804545.1 Bacteroidota bacterium
AAGAATGTGGCAAATTTGATGAAAACAGAGCCAAACAAAATGGTTACCAACCATTTCCTTTTCAATATGGAAACAAAAACGGTTTAATTGCGGGATTCATTGAAGGATTAAGTTTTATGAATTTTGGAGACAAAGCGGTTTTATTTATCCCGTCTAAATTAGGATATGGAGAAAGAGGCGCCGGTAATGTAATACCGCCAAACTCTAACATCATTTTTGAAGTGGAAATGTTAGAAACTGCTCCGGTTAAACAATAAAGAATTATTTTCTAAATAAAAAAGAGTCCCGTTTTGGGACTCTTTTTTTTATTCTTTTTTATTCATAAACAAATAATACACCGGTATTCCTAAAGCGACTATGACCAATCCTAATCCGGTATTTACCGTATCATAAATCAACAAGGCAACACAAATAGCAGAAGTCACAATAATATACAAAGCCGGAATTATCGGATAACCAAAAGCTTTGTATGGTCGCTCGGCATTGGGCTCTTTTTTCCTTAAGATAAAAATACCATAGGTTGTAAGGATATAAAATAGCAAAGAAGCAAAAGTAGCATAGGTCAACAAATCACCATATTTCCCTGAAACACAAAGCAAACAAGCCCAAACACATTGGAACCAAAGTGCTCTTTCTGGCACATCATTTTTGTTCAATTCACCGGCTTTTTTAAAGAACAAGCCTTCTTTTGCCATAGCATAGAAAAGCCTACCTCCGGCCAAAACCAAACCACTGTTACAACCAAAAGTCGACACCATGATTAATCCTGCCATAACAAATACACCGATGTTTCCCAGTATCATATTGGCAGCCGCTGCACCTACTCTATCCTGAGCGGCAAACATAATTCCGTTATCAAGTACAGCCGTGGCATCTGGTGTTCCTTTCATGGGCAACAAAGCCAAATAGGCAATATTGGCCAAAATATAAATGATGGTAACTATTAAAGTTCCTAAGAATAAACTACGCGGTATGTTCTTTTTAGGCTCTTTGATTTCTCCGGCAATAAATGTTACGTTATTCCAAGCATCACTCGAAAATAAAGAGTTGATAATCGTAGCGCCCATTGCACCAAGCAAAGCCATTCCGGTCAACTTGGTCACCGTAACAGAACCATCCGGATTTAAAACCGTTTTAGAAGCATCCCACATATTGGAAAAATTCTCCGAAAGTACATTGGTTTTCATCCCCACATACAAGCCCAAAATAATTAAGGCAAAAAGAGCAATCATTTTGGCAAAAGTAAACAACAGCTGAATCATTTTACCGCTTTTTACTCCTTTAGTATTGATATAGGTCAGCAATAAAATACTCGCCATTGCCAGTATTTGTTTATTGGTAAAAACATAACTCTCACCTAAAGTAAAAATCTTATTTTCTAGAACCGGAAAGAAAACGGCACTATAATTAGCAAATGCCACAGCGACTGCTGCAATTACACCGGTTTGAATTACTGTAAAAACTGTCCACCCATAAAGAAAAGAAGCTAGCTTCCCATAAGCTCTTTGGATGTAAACAAATTGCCCTCCGGCGGTTGGCATCATGCCTGCTAATTCTCCGTAACTCAAGGCGGCTGACATGGTCAATAATCCGGTCACTAACCAAATTACCAATAGCCAAGCGGCCGAACCAATATCACGCGCCATGGCAGCAGTTACAATAAAAATACCGGAACCTATCATGGATCCGGCAACAATACTAGTGGCGTTGAGTAAGCCAAGGGAACGTTTTAACTCGTGTTTTTCTGTCATGCTTTTGGTTTATAGTTAATGGTTTGTTTTATCAAATATAGTAAAATAGTCGAAAGGGAAAAGGAATAAGAGTAAAGCCAAAAATCTGTCTGCTGCCGTTTATAAACGCTTCGCCTCTTCCCAAAAAATATCCATCTCAGCAAGTGTCATATCTGCTAATGGTTTTCCGAGTGCTCCGGCTTTGCTTTCGAGATACATGAATCGCTTCATGAATTTTTTATTGGTGCGTTCCAAAGCGTCTTCGGGATTGACTTTTAGAAATCGGGCATAGTTGATCATCGAAAACAACACATCGCCAAATTCGGCTTCAATTTTGTCTTGATTTCCGGCATTGACCTCCACTTGGAGTTCATTTAACTCTTCTTGGACTTTGTCCCAAACTTGATGTGGTTCTTCCCAATCAAAACCTACGCCTTTGACTTTATCTTGAATTCGGCTGGCTTTGACTAGTGCCGGTAAACTTTTCGGAACGCCTTCGAGAACCGATTTTTTGCCTTCTTTGAGTTTGAGTTTTTCCCAATTTTGTTTGACTTCTTCTTCATCTGCCACGACTACATCGCCATAAATATGAGGATGACGGTCGATTAATTTGTCACAAATACTATTGGCCACATCGGCTATATCAAAGTCTTTCGTTTCGCTCCCGATTTTGGCATAAAAAACAATATGCAATAACAAGTCGCCCAACTCTTTTTTAATCTCCTGCATGTCATTGTCCAAAATAGCATCACCCAATTCATAAGTTTCTTCAATAGTTAAATGGCGAAGACTTTCAAGGGTTTGCTTTTTATCCCAAGGGCATTTTTCTCGCAAATCTTCCATGATATCTAATAATCGGTTGAAAGCTTCGAGTTGTTGTTGTCTGTTGTTCATGGTTTAGAATTTACTTTGTCAGTTCGGCCTTATGGACACGTGTGTATAAAAATAAAAAATCCTATCATTGAATTTCAACAATAGGATTTGTATTTATAAAAAAGTAATTAACTATTCTTCTTTCTTAGTATTTTTTTTAGGTGCCTTTTTAGCTTTAATCTCTTCAACCACTTCTTCTTTAATAGCATCTGCGTTGGCTACTTTTGGTTCTTCTTTAGAAACCAAACCTTTTGCCTGAAGGATATTATACCAGTTCAATACTTTTTTGATATCTGAAGGGTAAACTCTGTCCTCATCATAATCAGGAAGGATTTCTTTGAAGTAGGCAATTAGCTTTCCGTTGTCTTCTTTGTGAGAGATGGCCGGACCTTCGTTTTCTTTGACAGCAATAGCTCTCATGATATCAGCTAACGGTTTTTCTTCGCTATAAGTATACATCGAAATTTCGGAAAGTAAACTCACATTACTTCTCATGCCTACAGTGATTTTTTTTCCGTCTAAAAGGGATTCTGCTAAAAACCCGGAACGAGTTTGTAATTTCAATTCGAATAAACCAGGTTTTCCGGCAATAGCTAATATTTTCTCTACGTTCATTGTCTTAATTTAATTTAGGGCACAAATATATTTAAATGTTTATTTCAGCAATGTTAATTACCTGCCTTTTTTATTGGCAAATTTCATTCTGTAATCAGGGAAAGCTTTGCCGTCCATGATATTTTGCAATTTCTTTTTGATGAGTGTTTTTTTCAGGGTTGAAATTTTATCTGTAAACAAAACGCCTTCAATGTGATCGTATTCATGTTGGATTACACGGGCAATCAAACCGTCAAATACTTCTGTTTTTTTGTTAAAATCTTCGTCACAGTATTCAATCGTGATTCTTTCATTGCGATATACATCTTCACGCACATCAGGAATACTCAAACAACCTTCGTTGAAACCCCATTCTTCGCCTTCTTCTTTCAGCATTTTAGCATTGATGAAAGTTCTTTTGAAACCTTTCAATTGGGCTTGTTCTTCTTTAGTCAAATCATCGCTGTCGCTGAAGGGCTCTGTATCGATGACAAACAATCGAATTGCCATACCAACTTGTGGAGCGGCCAATCCAACACCATAAGCATTGTACATGGTGTCGTACATATTGGCGATAACTTCTTTTAAATTAGGATAATCGGGTGTGATTTCAGCACCAACTTGTCTTAAAACAGGTTCTCCATATCCGTAAATAGGAATAATCATTTCTGAATTTTTTTTTGCAAAAATAAGGAATTTAAATCATTTTCCTTGTCAAATAATCCTGAAGCAAAATCGTGGCCGCAAT
>JBDLVY010000073.1:0-6537 GCA_039804545.1 Bacteroidota bacterium
AGGAGTTGCTGTCATTCCTAGAAGGAACTTTGGGTTAAAGTATTCTAAGATTCTTTGGTAAGATGCTGCTCCGGCTCTATGTGTTTCATCGATTACTATGTAGTCAAAGTAATTCTTTTCAAATAGTTCTAAGTTATCCTGCTTAGAAATAGTTTGAACAGTAGAAAAAATAAAGTCTGCTTCGAGTTCTTTATTATTTCCTGTATATAACCCCATTGTTTTAGTGTCTCCAAAAATACTTTTGAAGGTTTTCATTGCTGCTTTGGTTATGTTCTCTCGGTGAACGACAAACAAGAATTTTTTTGGATTTACTTTTTTAACGTCAAATGCTGATAGGTAGGTTTTCCCTGTTCCTGTTGCTGATATTAATAATGCTTTGTTTTTACCTTTAGCTCTGAGTCCATCTAAATTGGCTAATGCCTCGATTTGCATAGCATTTGGCACAATCTTTTTTGAGCTATATAATTCTTCTTTGAGGTCAAAATTTAGTTGTACGTTTCTTTTATAAATGGCTTCATACTTCTCAATAAAAGATATATTTACGGGTATAGCATTTTCAAATTCTGAAGTAAATTCATTTATTGCTTCAAAAATTATATGGCTTGTGGGCGCAGCCGAAATTTTAAGATTCCATTCTTTATTTGAACAAAGTGCTGTTGCCGTTAAGTTACTACTTCCAATAATTAGATTGTAGATTTCTCCTTTTTTAAAAAGATATCCTTTAGAGTGAAAATCACCTTCGGTAACAATTTTGAGCTCTATATTTTTAAATTGCAAAAGCCTTTTTAAAGCTTCGGGCTGAGTAAAGTTTAAATATTGTGAAACAAGAATTTTGCCTTTGATATTTCTGCTTTCTAGATCAATTAAAGTATTTATTAAGGTTGCAACTCCACTTGTAGTTACAAAAGCTACTGAGAACCAAAACTCATCATTCTTTTTTAATTCTCTTAGTTCTTTTAATATTGAGGTCAATACTTTCTTTCCCTGTAATTTGTCATTGGTTAACAGTTGAGGTAAGTATTCTTTATTGGAGTGTATACGCCTATCAATAAACCCAGCATTAAAACTTTGGAGTAAATGTTCTTTGATTAAATCCATAGCATCAGTAAGCAATTAGTTTATTTACTATTGGGACATCAGCTGCTGCCCAATCTAGTATTTGAAGTTCGGTTTTATCTAACCATTTGAATGCTATGTGTTCAGACAATTCCAAGTGTGGATTGTTACATGAGCATATAAAACTGTGCATTACCAATAAGAAGTCGGGATATTCATGATTGACTGTAATGAATTCTGAGTCAATATTTATTTCGAGGTTTAATTCTTCGAGGATTTCTCTTTTTATAGCTTCTTCGTTAGTTTCTCCTAATTCCACTTTACCACCTGGGAATTCATATTTGAAGGCTATGTAATTGTATTTATTATCACCGCGTTGTACGCAAAGGATTTTATTGTTATGGAAGATAACTGCCGCTACGACTTCTACTTTTTTCATTGGACGATAGATGTATCCAAATTTATGGAAAAAGAATTGGATTTAAAATTAATGAGAATAGTTTTGAAAAAAGTTTTAACTATTTAGGAAAGATAGTTTCATAATAATTTTCCAATGCCCTTCTAAATAATTCCGTGTCTAATTTCAAAAGTTCTTCTTTCACATTCCATCCATCAATGTATTCTTCATCTTCTTTGCAGATTTCTTGACCGTTTAGTTTTCGAGTTAAGATATCGCTGAGTAACACATCATCGCAGCTATAATAGAGCGGATAATATTTTTCGATGAAGTCCCAATATTCAAATCCTGAGTTGTTTTTTTGTTCTTGCATTGTATTAGTTTTTGATTACTAATTTAAGAAAATGAGGTGATTTGTATGCCTACAATTGTAAGCATTAGCGCTGTTTGTTTGCAAAATTTATGAACAATGTTTTAGCCTATGGCAATGACAACGTGAAGGCTTCTCGATAAATCCCATATCGTTCGCGAACGATATGAGACACTCGAAGTGACGGCTAGGTATAAAACCGACGTTTAAGTGACGGCTAAGTGCATAAAACAAAAAACCCCAACGTCTCCGTCAGGGTTTATATAATATTAAGGTTGTTATTACCAAATCTTCACTCGCTTTTCAGGGGCTAAGTATAACGAATCGGTGGGTTTGATGTTGAAGGCTTCGTAAAACTCGGGTACATTGCGCACCACGCCGTTAATTCTGAAGAGTGCCGGTGAGTGTGGGTCGTTTGCAATTTGACTGCGCAACGCTTCCTCACGTGATTTCTCGGCCCATACTTGTCCCCAACCTAAGAAGACACGTTGCATGCCGGTGAAGCCATCCATTACCGGTGCTTCTTTACCGTTTAAGCTGGCTTTGTAGGCTTTGATAGCAATGCTCAATCCGCCTAAGTCGCCTATGTTTTCGCCTAAGGTAAAGGCACCATTCACATTCAAATCAGGGAAGGCTTTAAAGCCATTGTATTGGTCAACCAACGCGGCGGTTTTCTTTTTGAAAGCGTCTAAATCTGCCGGAGTCCACCAGTTTTTCATAACACCTTTGCCGTCAAAAGCGCTTCCTTGGTCGTCAAAACCGTGGCCAATTTCGTGTCCAATCACCGCTCCGATGCCACCATAGTTTACGGCATCATCGGCATTCAAATCAAAGAAAGGTGGTTTTAAAATTGCCGCCGGGAAAACAATCTCGTTTAACGATGGGTTGTAGTAAGCATTTACCGTTTGTGGGTTCATGCCCCATTCTGTTCTGTCTACCGGTTTGCCCAGTTTGGCTAGGTTGCGGTTGTATTCAAATTCGGCGGCACGCACACCGTTGCCATAGAAATCGTTTTTGTCAATTGTAAGGGCTGAGTAGTCTCTCCAAGTGTCAGGATAACCAATTTTAATCATAAAGTTATCTACTTTTTTCAAGGCTTCTTTCTTGGTGGCAGCACTCATCCAATCTAAGGTTTTGATGCTTTCGGCGTAGGCTTTCAAGAGGTTTTTTACCATGCCGGTCATGCGCTCTTTGGCTTCGGGTGAGAAGTGTTTTTTGACATACACTTTCCCTACAATTTCTCCCAAACCACCATTAACCGTTTCTACCGCGCGTTTCCAATCTTCCTGTTGTTTCTCGGTACCATACAAGGTTTTGCCGTAAAACTCAAAGTTTTGGTTGTCTAAAGCAGTGGTCAAACTTCCGGCTGAATTGTTGATCACGCCCCATTTTAAA
This sequence comes from Bacteroidota bacterium, assembly GCA_039804545.1. Taxonomy (GTDB): domain Bacteria; phylum Bacteroidota; class Bacteroidia; order Flavobacteriales; family Flavobacteriaceae; genus Flavobacterium. The sequence goes on from JBDLVY010000073.1 coordinate 3,219, forward strand.
TAGGTTTTCCAAGTGTCAATTGGCGTGCTTTTGATGATGTTGTTCAGGCTTTTGGTGTATTCTACTTGGGTTACTACCAAGTTTTTTTCTTTTTCAACCCCGGCATTTTTCAACATGGCAGCCCAGTTGAAGTCGGGCATCAAGGTTTTTAAATCCTTAACGGCGTAAGCATTGTATAGTTTCACGATGTCGCGGGTGTCTTCTTTTTTCATGTGGTTAGAAGCCAAAGTGGTTTCTAAAGCCATGATTTTAGCGGCACTTTCAGCGGCATTGGGCATGTTGGTCAGTTGGAACATCTTTTCGATGTGCGCTACATATTTCTGACGGATGTCGGTCATCTTAGCATCGGTAGCCAAATAGTATTCTCTTTCCGGAAGTCCGAGACCGGCTTGCCAAGTGATTACGGTGTATTTCGTTGGGTCTTTAAAATCGGTATACACCGAAACATTAAACGGAATGGCTATTCCGTTTCGGTTGGCTTTTCCAAAATAAGCTGCTAAGTCGTCATAAGTAACGATAGCGTCAATGGCTTTTAGTTCGGGTTGGATAGGCGCAATACCTTTGGCATCACGACCTTTTCGGTCCATAAAAGAAGCGTAGTAGTCGCCAATTTTTTGTTCGTCTGATCCTGCTGCGTTACTGCCTTTGGCGGCTTCTTCGATAATGGCTTTGACGTCTTTTTGGGATTGGTCATAGAGCATATCAAAAGCGCCATAAGAAGCTTTGTCTGCCGGAATCTTGGCGGTTTTCATCCAAGCGCCGTTGACATAAGCGGCAAAGTTATCACCGGGTTTTACCAGCGTGTCCATATTTTTTTTGGTGATGCCCGAGGTGAGTTCCTTTTGGCTACAAGCGGTCAGTAAGACAGCAGCCAATAACAAGGTAATTTTTGTGTTTTGCATAGTTTTAGTTTGCTGATTAGAACGCTAAAGTAGTGAAAATAATCAGGCGAAAGTATTAAAAGTAATCGTTGAGGTTGGGCAAAATGTTTCGAAAAGCAGGTTGGTGTTCGCTTGTTTTTCACGCTATTGTTTTAAAATATTTATCTTTACTTGGTAAATCAAAAGATATGTCCATTCAAGACACTAAAATACTGCACATTGACAGCAACCATCCTTTGTTGTGGGCGCAATTAGAACAAGCCGGTTTTCAGAACGAAGCCGATTTTAGTTCCACCAAAGCCGAAATAGAAGCTAAAATTCACCAGTACCACGGCGTGGTTATTCGCAGTCGGTTTAAAATAGACCAAGCCTTTTTAGACCAAGCCACGAATTTGAAATTCATTGCCCGAGTAGGCGCCGGATTGGAAAGCATTGATTGTGCCTATGCCGAAGCCAAAGGCATTTCTCTTATCGCTGCGCCGGAAGGCAATAGAAATGCGGTAGGCGAACATGCTTTGGGCATGCTATTATCGGTAATGAACAAGCTGAACCGCGCGGATCGATTAGTGCGTGAAGGCAAATGGATACGCGAAGGCAATAGAGGTTATGAGTTAGAAGGCAAAACCGTAGGACTCATTGGTTATGGCAATATGGGAAAATCGTTTGCCAAGAAACTGCGTGGTTTTGACGTAAAAGTTTTGTGTTATGATATTCTTCCTAATGTAGGCGATGAAAATGCCAAGCAAGTTTCTTTACAAGCACTACAAGCCCAAGCGGATGTGTTGAGTTTGCATATACCCTGGACGCCGGAAACGGATAAGATGGTCAATGCTGATTTTATCAATGCGTTTGCCAAACCGTTTTGGTTCATCAATACCTCGCGCGGTAAAAATGTGGTGACCGATGATTTGGTGGCGGCATTAGAAATGGGTAAAGTTTTGGGTGCAGGACTAGATGTGTTGGAGTACGAAAAATTATCGTTTGAGAATCTTTTCATCGATACCGAGAAACCCAAAGCGTTTGAGTATTTGTTGGCCGCCGAGAATGTTTTGTTAACGCCACACATTGCCGGCTGGACTTTTGAAAGCCATGAGAAGTTGGCCCAGACTATCGTGGATAAAATCATTCAATTAGAATGGTAAATTTTTTGAAGGAAACACTGTCACAATACTTTTTCCGGGGATAGTGTTTTTTTATAAGAATTTTATATATTAGACCCATCAATTAACATAACCAATAAAACATTATTATGGAAGCACAAAAAGTGGACATGTTTATGATGATGAACGCAAAGTATTTTGAAAGTCATCATTTGAACGCTGTTAGAGAAAAATTATTAAGCCTTGACGAAAGCAAATGGGGTTTAGTGCAAACACTACAATTCAAAGAACCAACAACGTCTTTAATTGTGTCGCTTTTGGGTGGACAGTTAGGCATTGACCGTTTCATGATTGGTGATACCGGAATGGGTGTGGCCAAACTTTTAACTTGTGGCGGTTTAGGGATTTGGGCTATTGTTGACTGGTTTTTAATCATGGGTGCTACTCGTGAGAAAAACATGGAAGCATTCCAAAATACATTCTATTAATAAATGACCCGTTCTAAGTTATATTCCTTGTTGCTTATAGCTTGTTTGGCGGGATTTATTTATCTATTTTATTCCATTCAAAAGGAACAACAAGAAACAGTTGGAGTGTGTATCATAAAAAACGTGACCGGTTATGCTTGTCCGTCTTGTGGTACCACTCGAGCTGTCCTCTTGCTATTTGATGGCAAAATTACCGACTCATTACGGTTAAATCCTTTTGGAATGATTGTTGCGTTTATCATGACAGTACTTCCTGTTTGGGTTTTGACCGATATTGTTTTAAAAAGAGAAACTTTTTTTAAAGCTTATAAAAAAACAGAAGCGATTATTAGAAAACCATGGATTGCCATAGTTTTGATACTTTTAGTACTGCTCAATTGGATTTGGAATTTATATAAAAATCTATGATACAAGAAACCACTTTTGCTTATAAACCGGGCGAACACGAATGCGAAAAGTCATCCAATAGTTATTTGATGTCTTTGGTTGCACTCATCGCCGGATTGCCTTTGCCGATAATCAATTTGTTGGCAACATTTTTCTTTTATTTGGCCAACAGAAAAGGCACTTATTTTGTGCGTTGGCATTGTACACAAGCTTTATTGTCACAGTTGGCCTTATTGGGAATTAACAGCGCCAGTTTTTGGTGGACGGTTTCCATATTGTTCTCTGATGAAAAAGTGAGTAATGAATATTTTGCCTATATTTTTACGGTGATTCTATTCAATGTATTTGAGATTTTCTCCACGATTTATGCCGCTGTACAAACCCGAAAAGGGAAACACGTACAGTTTTTGTTCTTTGGCAATGTTACTAACTTAATTTGTAGACCCTAATGATACAGAGAACC
>JBDLVY010000074.1:0-5078 GCA_039804545.1 Bacteroidota bacterium
ATTCAATATGACCAAAGCCGTTCAGAAAATCATGTTAAAAAACCGTAAAGGTTCTATCGTAAATATGAGTTCTGTTGTTGGGGTTAAAGGAAATGCCGGTCAGGCCAACTATGCTGCTTCAAAAGCGGGTATGATTGGTTTTACCAAATCGGTAGCCTTAGAATTAGGCTCAAGAAATATCCGTTGCAACGCCATTGCACCTGGATTTATTGAAACTGAAATGACTGCCAAATTAAACGACGATGTAGTACAAGGTTGGAGAGATTCTATTCCGTTAAAACGCGGTGGTACTCCCGAAGACGTAGCGAATGCTTGTTTGTTTTTTGCATCAGACATGAGTGCGTATGTTAGCGGACAAGTATTGAATGTTTGCGGAGGAATGCTTACTTAGTAGGCAGTGGTCAGTAGGCAGTATTCAGTAATCGGTTTTTAAAATACATTTTAACTATGACATTTCAAGACTTATTAGCTTATCAAAAATCATTTGAATTAGCTATGCGTATTTTTGAAATTTCTAAGTCTTTTCCAAAAGAAGAAACCTATTCTTTAACAGATCAAATTAGACGTTCATCAAGAAGCGTTACTGCCAATATTGCTGAATCTTACCGAAAAAGAATTTATCCGAAAAGTTTTCATAGCAAACTCACAGATAGTGATGCTGAAAATTCGGAAACTCAAGTTTGGTTAGAATTTGCTTTAAAATGCAATTACATAAATCAAATTGATTATAACGAACTAGTTGCCCATAGCATAGAAGTTGGAAAACTGATTAATTACATGATATTAAATCCTAATAAGTTTGGCGTAAAAACTGAACACTGAACACTGACTACTAAACACTGACTACTAAACACTGACCACTGACCACTGACCACTGACCACTGAAAACTAAATTTATATGACTACAAACACTGTTTTATTGATATTGCTTTCTTTAGGAATAGCGTTTGCTGTGTCATTTTACCAATATTTATACAAGGCCAAAAGCAAGTCGAATGTGACCTTGCTTTTGGCTTTTTTGCGTTTCTTTTCAGTTTTTGGCTTGTTGCTTTTGCTGATTAACCCAATCATTACGCGTAAAACGGTTGAAACTATCAAAACACCTTTGCCGATAGTGATTGACAATTCGGCTTCTATGGCCGATTTGAAATCGGATAAGGAAGCGTTGGAACTGTTCGAGAAACTCAAAGACAACTCGGCTTTAAACGACAAGTTCGAAGTGCAGACCTATCAGTTTGATGCTGATTTTTTGCCTTCGGACACCATTGATTTTAAAGGAACACAATCCAATATAGATGTTGTGGCCAAAAGCTTGAAAAACATTTATAAAAACCAAACATTCCCGACGGTTTTACTCTCTGACGGAAACCAAACTTCGGGTGAAGATTATGTCTTTGGATTTAATCCTAATAATAAAGTCTATCCTTTGGTGGTTGGCGATACAACGACTTATTTAGATTTGAGAGTTACGCAACTAAATGTCAACAAATACGCATTCCACAAAAACAAATTCCCAGTGGAAGTGTTTCTGAATTATTCGGGCACCAAAAGTATCAATGCATCGTTTAAGATTTCGCAAGGCAATTCGGTTTTAAATGAACAAACAGTGGCTTTTTCACCAAGTAAAAAATCGGCTACGCTTAATGTTTTACTCCCGGCGAATAGTGTTGGATTGCAAATTCTTAAAGCTACCATTTCCTCTAAAGAATCGGAAAAAAATACGTACAACAATACCAAGAATTTTGCCGTTGAAGTCATTGACCAAAAGACAGAAGTAGCTTTGATTTCAGACATGTCTCATCCCGATTTAGGTGTGATAAAACGAAGCATTGAAACTAATGCTCAACGAAAAGTAACGATTCTTAAACCTAATCAAGTCAGTAGTTTAGAGGATTATAATATTTTAATTTTGTACCAACCTACAGTGGCTTTCAAATCGGTTTTTGAAAAGAATGTTAATGCTAAAATCAACACTTGGATTATCACCGGAAACGATACCGATTTCAATTTTTTAAACCAAAACCAAACTCAGTTTACCTTTAAAATGAGTTCGCAAAAAGAAGATTATTTGGCTTCGTTTGACAGTCAATTCAATTTGTTTGCGTTAGACAATATCGGTTTTGAACAATTTCCACCGCTGGAAAATCCATTCGGAACCATTACTGCCAAAGGAAATACAAATACCTTATTATCATCAAGCATTCGAAACATTGCAACCAATCAGCCTTTGTTGACTTTCAATGAAGAACAAGGCAAACGTTCGGCTTATTTATTCGGTGAAAATATTTGGAAATGGCGCGCCGATTACTTTTTGGCCAAAAAAGATTTCCTTGATTTTGATATTTTCTTAGACAAGACCATTCAATATTTGGCTTCCAATAATGCCCGAAAGTCTTTAGTGGTCAATCATGAACGCTTTTATAACTCAGGCGAAGGCATCGAAATTACGGCACAATACTTCAACAAAAACTACGAGTTAGACGAGAAAGCAAGATTGACGATTTCGGTGACCAATACCAAAACAAAACAAGTTAAGAATTACGACTTACTAAAAACAACCAACGCTTTCCAAGTAAATCTGGATGGATTGGCCGCAGGCAATTATAAGTTTACGGTGAAGGAATTGAATTCGAATACATCCTACAGCAGCGGATTTGAAGTCTTAGATTTTGATATCGAAAAGCAATTCGTCAATCCGGATTGGAACAAATTGAACCAGTTGGCTACCCAAACGCAAGGAAAAGCTTATTTGGCGAATCAGGTTGATGCCTTAATCAAGCAATTGTCAGAAGACGAAAGCTACAAAGCCATTCAAAAAACCATTACCAAGAAATCGCCTTTGGTGGATTGGGTTTGGCTACTCGTTTTGTTAGCTTTATCACTCGCTGCCGAATGGTTTATCCGAAAGTATAACGGTTTATTGTAGTACTTTTTTATTCGAAACAAACCTTTCAAAAACAATTACAATCACAATTCCGGCGAGGTAAGCCAAAATATCTTCCCAAGAGAAAGAAGTACCGATAACTATTCGAGCTAATCGGTTATTTTGAAGGCCTAACTTTTCTACTATCACTAAATATTGCAGTATTTCTATGCCAAAGGCAAATAGTAAAACAGCCATGGCGGCTTTGTATACTGATACTTTCAAAAACGATTTTACAAAACAGTAAATCAGGATTACCACCAAAACATCACCAATATAGGGTCGGATAAAGTTGTCATGAACAAATAAAGCGATAGCTATTTCAATACTAAAAAGCAAAAGGGTCAATAGCCAGTAGTTTCGGTTGAATTGGAACATCAATTATAATTCAAATGTTACGGGTGATCTCAAAAAACTTCAAGCGCAGATAATCATAAAATAGCGCTATGACCAATACGAATGAAGCAATCAGCAAGGTTTTTATCTGCCAATAACCATAGGCAAATCCACCCAAAACACAACCGATAAAAAAGAAAGATATGATGGACAAGCGCAAGTAAATATTAGATTTTAACTTAGTTTGCTGTTCGGGTTTTTTATAAAATAACAACTGGGAAAGCTCGATACCCAAATCGGTAAACAAACCTGTTAGGTGTGTAGTTCTAACAGTGGACTGAGACACTTTGGTTACCAATGAATTTTGAATACCCATGGCAAAAAGCAACAAGAAAGCTTCAATTTTTCCATGCAAGTCATAAATACTTGTAGTCCCAAAAAGCAAAGCTACCGCAGTAAGGATGATAATTTCTAAAGCTATAGGAACCACATGGGCCAATCTGGGTCTTTTGAGCAAAACAATTTCTACGACAGTGTTGGCTGTAAACGAACCCAATAAAAAGCACAAGGTAAAAACCAAAAAAGTAACAGCAATAGCATAATCCTTGCGCATAATTTCTTCGGCAAAGTAAGCAAAATGTCCGGTGACGTTTGTGGTAAGCGTTTTTAAAGCCAGTACGCCTGTGATATTTACAATACCGGCTACCAAAGACAATAATGCCGCCAATCGCAGATTGTGCATAAAAGTTCGGGCTTTACCTTGGTGTCTAAACATAGCTTAAATGTAACTATAATTCTTTGTTCAGACTAAAGTTATCGTCTTAAATTTTCCTAAAAATATAACTTTTACCGCCTTGTAGCAAGGTCATTTGTTGGTTGGCTAGGTCAAATTTTAATTTGATTCCGGCCGCTAAAAATTCAAAAGTATCAGATTTGGTAGCTTCCAAAGGAAATTCCCCTTGTCCTGTGGCTTGGGCGAAGAGTTTATCAGCTTTTCGGGTTACTTTAATGGTCATGGCCAATTCTTCACTAGCAAAATTACCAAGGTATTTGTCCAACTCTTCTTCGGTTAAGGCGACCTTTTTGAATGATGGCATTTCAAAAGGAATGGCATAATAGGTACTCAATAAGGCAATCATAATTTGATTGTTATCAAAATTATTTCCGTTAGAGGTTAAGGCGACTGATACATTACTGTCAGGAAAGTAACCTAGTGAAGAACTAAAACCATCGATTCCGCCGGTATGACCAAATCCTTTTCTGTCGTGAAACGGCACTTGAAAGATTCCCATGCCATAATTGTCTTTGAGGGCAGTCATTTGCTCTAAGCTCTTTTTAGAAATGATTTTTCCGGCAAATAAACTTTCGATAAAAATGGTTAAATCAGTTGGAGTAGACACTATTGCGCCGGCACCAAGCGGAATAGAAGGATCGGTTTCTTTCTCAGTTACCCATTCTTCTGTGTAAGTAAACGAAAAACACTCATTTTTCCCCAAATTGATTTTGTTGCCTAAGTAAGTATTTTTCAAACCAATTGGATGGGTAATCTTTTCGTCCAAAATTTCTCCGTATGATTTTTTATAAATCTTTTCTAAAAGGTAACTCAACAATATGTAATTGGAATTACTGTAATCCGCTTTACTGTCGGGTTCAAATTCGCTTTTGGTTTTAGCGATTATAGCTACTATTTCCGCTTCTGTTTTGGGTTTGGTGTAATACGTCCAATAATCCCCACTGTTGGTGATATTGTAAATCCCGCTTCGGTGGTTCAACAAGTTAGCAATGGTTATTTTCTTTGCATTGGGCACTGACGGAAAAT
>JBDLVY010000075.1:0-4602 GCA_039804545.1 Bacteroidota bacterium
AAACTGTTGCGGGCATACAACTTGGTAAGCCTTGATTTCAACGGACAACACAGCTATTTTTACATGTTGATGGCCCGAAAAAACTTGGACCAACCATTGGGCGCACCCAAAAATACGTTGATCAAATTCAATGAAAAAATTGCTTCAAAATACCGCGCCGGTTTAAGTTTGAAATACCTCGACAGTTATCTCGAAAACAAAGTGGTACTAAATAGCCTCCGACAGTTTATCGACTTAAATAAAAAACAGCAAACCAATAGTAATGATTTCGAAAAATTGCTGACTAAAAATGCACCCAAAGACATCACCTGGTTTTTTGACAAAATCATTTACTCCCGTGACATCATCGATTTTAAATTTGACAAAGTCACCAAAACCAAAGACAGCATTAGTTTTTCGCTCAAAAACAAAACCGAAACCAATGTACCCATTCCGGTTTATGGCGTTAAAGGTAAAAATGTAGTTTTCAAAAAATGGATTGATGTTTTCCCAAAAGACAGTATTTTCACTGTGCCGAGAAACGAAGCAGAGAAAATAGTTATCAATTATAAAAACGAAGTGCCCGAGTTCAATTTGAGAAACAATTGGCAATCGCTTAAAGGATTTAGATTGAACAGCCGACCGATTAAATTCATCTTCTTCAAAGATTTAGAAGATCCCAATTACAACCAAATCGTTTACATTCCGACCTTAGAATACAATTTATACGATGGCTTATTGCCCGGCATACGTTTTCACAACAAAACCATTTTAGACAAACCGTTTAATTTTGATGTGAACCCAACGATTTCTACCAAGACGCAAAGTCTTTCGGGGAAAGCGAATTTTGCGGTAAACCAATTCAATCGCAACAGTAATTTGTATAGTATTCGGTACCAATTGAACGGCCATTATTTGCATTACGCTCCTGATGCGTATTACACCAAAATCAATCCGATGGTGTATTTGCGGTTCCGTCCCGATGATTTTAGAGACAACAAAAAAGAAATGTTGGTTTTCAAATACATTATGATTGACCGCGAAAAATCGGCCTTTACCGTAGATGAAAACACCGAAAATTACAAAGTTTTCAATGCCAAATATTACAACGGCAAAACCGAAGTCACCAAGCATTACAACTTCTTGGGCGATTTCCAATTGTCAAGTTCTTTCGGTAAAATAGCCGGAGAATTGCAATACCGAAAATTGTTTAATGACAAACGACAAGTTAATGTGCGATTGTTTGCCGGAACTTTTTTGTACAATAAAAATGTTTCAACCTATTTTGATTTTGGCCTAGATCGCCCAACCGATTATTTGTTCGAACACGATTATTTAGGCCGTTCCGAAACCACCGGATTGTTTAGCCAACAGTCGATTATTTCCGATGGTTTTTTCAAGTCGATGTTGGAAACCCGAACCGCCAACCAATGGATGGTAACATCGAATTTCAGCACCAATATTTGGAATTGGGTAGAAGTTTATGGCGATATTGGTTACCTTAAGAATAAAAATACTGCCGAAAAATTTGTCTATGACAGCGGTGTACGCTTAAATTTAGTTACCGATTATTTCGAATTGTATTTTCCTGTTTATTCGAATAACGGTTGGGAAGTTGGAGAAAAAAACTACGGCGAAAGAATCCGTTTCATAGTAACTTTCAATCCGGATACGCTTATCGGACTTTTCACCAGAAAATGGTTTTAAGTACGGCTGAAATCGTTTAAATATTACACATTTCTTTACAATGTTTAAATATCGTTGAAAATTTCTCAGTCAACCCTCTTTTTTTTGGTTTAAAATTATTGATACTGAAATTAGTTTTTTTCAACAGTATGGTGGATATTACTTCTTTTTATTTAAATTTGTTTTCTGAAGAAACCATTCCACTATGACTGAAGCACAAACCAAGACCGAAATTACCTTCGAAGATTTCAAAGCCGAAGTACTTAACGATTACCGAATTGCCAAAATAAGCCGCGAATGTAGCTTGTTAGGTCGAAAGGAAGTATTGACCGGAAAAGCAAAGTTCGGAATTTTCGGTGATGGTAAAGAAGTACCGCAATTGGCCTTGGCGAAAGCTTTTCAAAATGGAGATTTCCGTTCGGGTTACTATCGCGACCAGACTTTTATGATGGCGATTGGGCAATTGTCTATCCAACAATTCTTTGCTGGTTTATATGGCCATACCGATTTGGCACACGATCCTATGAGTGCCGGTCGTCAAATGGGCGGTCACTTTGCTACACATTCATTGGACGAAAACGGAAATTGGAATAACTTAACCCAACAAAAAAATTCGAGTGCCGATATCTCTCCTACTGCCGGACAAATGCCGCGTTTGTTAGGATTGGCGCAAGCCTCTAAAATATATAGAAACGTTCGCGGTTTAGAAGACTTAACCAAGTTCTCTAACGCCGGAAACGAAGTCGCTTGGGGTACTATTGGTAATGCTTCCACTTCAGAAGGTTTGTTTTTTGAAACCATCAATGCTGCCGGAGTTTTACAAGTGCCAATGGTGATGAGTGTTTGGGATGATGAGTACGGAATTTCCGTTCATGCCCGTTACCAAACCACCAAAGAAAGCATTTCTGAAATCTTAAAAGGATTCCAACGCGACGCAGAGAACAACGGTTACGAAATCATGACGGTTAAAGGTTGGGATTATCCCGCTTTGGTAGAAGTTTACCAAAAAGCAGGCGCCATTGCCCGTGAGCAACACGTTCCGGTTTTGATTCACGTTAACGAGTTAACACAGCCGCAAGGTCATTCGACTTCAGGTTCACACGAGCGTTACAAAAATGCCGAGCGTTTGGCTTGGGAAGCCCAATTCGATTGCTTGGCGCAAATGCGTTCTTGGTTGGTTGATAACAATTTGGCCACGACCGAGGAATTAGAAGCCATAGACGAAGCAGCAAAAAAAGACGTTTTAGAAGGCAAAAAAGCCGCTTGGACTGCTTTTGTTTCACCTATGAAAGAAGAGCAACAGGAATTGGTTTCGCTATTGAAATCGATTGCTGAGACGAGTTCAAATAAAGTGTTTATCGAAAAATACGCTTCAGAATTAAATTCAATTAAAGAACCTATTCGCAAAGACATTATTACTACGGCGCGTAAGGTATTGCGTTTGGTGGTGAAAGAAAGTGGTCAATCACCATTGGCAACCTGGATTACGAATTACACCAATAAAATTCAGCCAAAATTCAGTTCGCACCTGTTCTCTCAATCAGACAAAACGGTTTTGAAAGCGACTACTGTGGCACCAACCTACGATGAATTAGCGGAAGAAGTGGATGCCCGATTGGTATTGCGCGACAATTTTGATGCAATTTTTAATAAATACCCTGAGTCGTTAATCTTTGGGGAAGACGCCGGAAACATTGGCGATGTTAACCAAGGTTTAGAAGGCATGCAGGAAAAATACGGAGAGTTTCGTGTGGCCGATGCCGGAATCCGTGAAGCTACGATACTCGGACAAGGAATAGGTATGGCGATGCGTGGCTTGCGTCCGATTGCCGAAATCCAATATTTAGATTATCTGTTGTACGCCATCCAAATCATGAGTGATGACTTAGCAACTTTACAATACAGAACCCAAGGCCGTCAAAAAGCGCCGTTGATTATCAGAACGCGTGGTCACCGACTCGAAGGCATTTGGCATTCAGGTTCGCCAATGGGCATGATTATCAACGCCATTCGTGGGATTCACGTTTTGGTCCCGAGAAACATGACCAAAGCGGCAGGTTTCTACAATACTTTATTGGAAACTGACGAACCTGCCTTAGTAGTAGAATGTTTGAATGGTTACCGTTTGAAAGAAAAAATGCCAACCAACTTGGGAGAATTCAAAACCCCAATTGGCGTGGTAGAAACGATAAAAGAAGGAACCGATATCACGATAGTTTCTTATGGCTCAACGTTAAGAATCATTGAACAAGCTGCGAAAGAATTATTGGAAGTTGGGATTAATGTGGAAATCATCGACGCCCAATCGTTGTTACCGTTTGACGTAAACCACGACTGTGTGAAGAGTATCGCCAAAACCAACCGTTTACTGGTAGTAGACGAAGACGTTCCGGGTGGTGCTTCTGCTTACCTACTCCAACAAATAGTAGACGAGCAAAACGGGTACCAATATTTAGACAGCCAACCGCAAACGCTAGCCTCCAAAGCACACCGACCGGCTTATGGTACAGATGGAGATTATTTCTCTAAACCCTCGGCAGAAGATGTTTTTGAAAAGGTTTATGCGATTATGCACGAAGCGAAACCGGAAGAATATCCGAGTTTGTATTAAGATAAAAGGAACCGGTTGGTTCCTTTTTTTGTGGGTTACTAGAAATACTATCCCGAAAACATTTTAGAATCATGTGACAATTTTGAAATCGATTTTATATTTTGCCACAAATTTGTGGCAATTTTGAAAATGGATATACATTTTGTCACAACTTCTATTTAGCCTTTTTAGCTCTTGAAACCGAAACTCGGAACTCGGAACTCGAAACTTCCCTCTTCCCTTTTCCCTTTTCCCTTTTCCCTCCAACTTTGCACTTTGTACTTCCTAATTATTATCTTTGCTAAAAACTAATACACTATGCAACACATCATCGACCGCTTCATCAG
>JBDLVY010000076.1:0-2718 GCA_039804545.1 Bacteroidota bacterium
CTAAAGATGTAAAGCCGTATTTAGATGAATTTTTAATGGATAAATACGTGATAGACGTTCCGTTTTTATTGCGCGCTTTATTAGTTAGAGGAATCATTTTACAAACTCGCCCTAAAAAATCAGCCGAAGCTTATTCCAGAATTTGGACTAGTGAAGGATCGCCTTTGATTGTGATTTCGAAAAAAATGCACAGAAAAGTTGCTTCCAAAGTTGAAATTCCCGTAGCTCTTGCTATGCGTTATGGAACAATCACTATTCAAAAAGGATTGCAGGAATTGAAAGACAAAGGAGTTACCGAAGTGATGCTTTTACCATTATATCCGCAACACGCTATGGCATCAACCACAACCATTGTTGTTTTGGCTGAAGAATTGCGTCAAAAGTATTTCCCAGAAATGACGTTTACCAATGTACCTGCATTTTACAACAAACCAGATTACATTCAGGCATTAGCCAATTCGATAAAAAAACATTTGGAAGGATTTGATTACGACCATTTGTTGTTTTCGTATCACGGAATCCCAAAACGTCATATTCGCAAAACGGATATTACTAAATCTCATTGTAAAATGGATAGAACGTGTTGCAATACGCCTTCCCCTGCACACGAGTTTTGTTACAGTCATCAATGTTATGAGACCACAAAACAAGTCGTAAAATTATTAGGCATTCCGGAAGGCAAATACAGTCAAACGTTCCAATCTCGATTGGCGGGCGACAAATGGTTAACGCCTTACACGGATGTTGAAATCAATAAAATGCCAGAACAAGGGATTAAAAAATTAGCCGTAGTTACTCCGGCATTTGTTGCTGATTGTCTTGAAACTTTAGAAGAAATTGCGATGGAAGCAAACGAACAATTTTTACATCACGGCGGGGAAGAGTTTATGGCAGTGCCTTGTATGAATGATGAAGAAGAATGGTGTCAAGTGGTTGCGAATTGGATTAAAGATTGGAGTAAATAATATTGGTTTCAAATTTCAGGTTCCAAGTTAAAACAACCTGAAACCTGAAACCTGAAACCTAAAAAAATGGAACTTTACAACTACATAAAATCATTGCACCTCATCTTTGTCATCACTTGGTTTGCGGGTTTGTTTTATATTGTTCGCTTGTTTGTGTACCAAATTGAAGCCAACGACAAACCTTCGCCCGAGAAAGAAATTCTGCAAAAGCAATACAAAATCATGACCTATCGCCTGTGGTATATCATCACTTGGCCGAGTGCCGTTTTGGCCACGATTTTTGCTTTGTGGTTATTACATTTAATGCCAGCTTGGTTGCAAATGCCTTGGATGCAAGTCAAATTGGGGTTTGTGGTTTTATTGTTTGCCTATCATTTCAAATGCCATCAAATTTATAATCAGCTACAAAAGGACGAGTTCAAATACAGTTCTAATTTTATGCGACTGTGGAACGAAGGCGCTACAATTATCCTTTTTGCGGTAGTTTTTTTAGTAATTTTAAAGAATGCCGTCAATTGGATTTATGGCGTGGTTGGAATCGTTTTATTTTCTGTATTGATCATGCTGGGTTTTAAATTTTATAAAAGATTAAGAGAAAAAAAGTAATTAGTGAAATAATGCTAAACATCAAACTATCAATGCTTTCCCTTCGCACGAGGATTTTCCTGTCGATGATTATATTGATATTGATTGCCTCTATTTTGATGGCTTCCATTTCGATTATTCAGTTTAAGAATGAAGCCAAAGATTACCATCAAGAACGTTTAGACCGAAAAGAATTTGCAATCAAAGAGCATATTAATTATGTCCTTTCCACCACCACTTATCCGCTGACGCCCGAAAATTTGAAATTGATTTTCAAAGACAAAATTCACGAGCTTTCAGATATTCATAATTTAGAAATCAACATTTATTCGCTAGAAGGGAAATTGGTCAAATCTTCTAAATCTTCTTTTTCCGTAGACAAAGTCGCGCCGCCAATTCCGAATTACATTCTCAAACTCGTTCAGTCTTCTGTCGACAAAAGATATGTCGATATTAAAAACATTGACGGCGTAAAAAACCGTTCTTCCTACAGCCAAATCAAAGATGATAAATTCAAACCACTAGGTATTTTGAATATTCCTTATGTGGAGGACGATGGTTTTTATGAAACAGAATTGCGCGAATTTTTATTGCGATTGAGTCAGGTGTATTCCTTTATGTTGGTGATTGCTTTCGCTTTGGCTTATTTCTTAGCGAGTTACATTACCAAATCACTGAAAACCATTTCGGATAAAATCAACGAAACGAGTTTGAACCAAAAGAACGAGAAAATTGTCATCGAAGCCAACAGTAAAGAAATCAACTCCTTGATCAATGCTTACAATCAAATGGTCGACAAGTTGGAAGAAAGTGCCAGTATGTTGGCCCAAAGTGAGCGTGAACAAGCTTGGCGAGAAATGGCGAAACAAGTTGCCCACGAAATCAAAAATCCTTTGACGCCTATGCGTTTAACGGTGCAAAGTTTCCAGCGTAAATTTGACCCAAATGATCCCGATTTAAAGCAAAAACTAAATGATTATTCCAAAACCATGATTCAGCAAATTGACACGATGAGTTCTGTCGCTTCTGCTTTTTCTAACTTTGCTTCGATGCCGGCACAGCAGAATGAAAATCTTAATGTGGTTGACGTGGTGGAATTGGCGCTAGATATTTTTAACGAAGATTATATCGTTTTTGACAGCAATAAAGAAGAGATTATTTCAAAACT
>JBDLVY010000077.1:0-2964 GCA_039804545.1 Bacteroidota bacterium
GAGAAAAATGCAGCTTTAGCTGAATTGAAAGCTCAAGTTTCGACTTTGTCATTAGACATCGCTGAAAAATTATTAAAAGACGAATTATCTAACAAAGAAGCTCAAACCAAATTGGTAGAGAAAATGTTAGGTGATGTAAAATTAAATTAATCGTTATGTCAAGAGCTGCGATTAGATACGCGAAAGCCATCTTAGAAACTGCGGTTTCAAGCGGAAATGCTGCTAAAGTAAACGAAGACATGTTGTCAATTGTTACTTCAGTGGCTGGAAGCGCTGAATTAAGCGAATTTCTATCAAGCCCAATTATTACTTCAGAAGTGAAGATGAGTGCTTTGAAAGAAGTTTTTGCCAATGTTCAGTCAGAAACCAATGCTTTATTCAGATTGCTTCAGGAAAACAAAAGATTTGAAATTTTATCCGATGTTGCGAAACAATTCAATGCCCAATTCGATGTAATGAATGGGGTTGAATTAGCCAAAGTAACTACCGCTTTCCCAATTACTGCTGAATTGCAAAATCAAGTATTGGCTAAGATTGCAACAATTTCAGATAAAAAAATAACTATCGAAAACATTGTAGATCCATCTATTATCGGAGGATTTATTTTGAGAATAGGCGACAAACAATACAACGCTTCTGTGGCCAATAGACTTCAGGAGTTAAGAAGAGAGTTTGCTAATTAATAGGATATGAGAAATTTTTTTACGGTATTGTTCTTATTGGTTAGTTTGATTTCTTCATCACAAAAAATCAAGCTTAAAGATGAAGTAGTTTTAGTTGATGATGTTGCATGGTTGAAATATGATGGCTGCACGGGTTTCAAATACCAAACCTGTTCATTGATCAACAACAATAACGATGAAATCATCTTTTTTAAGTTTATTGTAAGAGGTACAGACAATATGGTATTTAATAAAGGAGGTGATCCCAATTATTATGTTGTATCTTTTTTAGGATTAAATAAAAAGTTAGAAATCAGAGAATTGACGAAAGATATTATTAAGATTATTTATAATGCTAAGGTAGTCAATGCAGATGGTACGTTAAACGAAGAAAAAGTAGACCGCTTAGTTGAAAAATACGGCAGTTCTTTTTCATCAGAAGTCACTAACACCAACACAATAATTATAAAAGAAGAACCTAGAGGTTCAGGAATTAATATTAATATAGGAAGATAATAATATAATACTATGGCAGAAATTAAAGCTGCTGAAATTTCAGCAATATTAAAAAAACAGTTAGAAGGATTTCAATCTGGTGCTACTTTAGAAGAAGTTGGATCAGTACTTCAGGTAGGTGATGGTATCGCTCGTGTTTACGGTTTGTCAAACGCACAATATGGTGAGTTAGTACAATTCGAAAACGGATTAGAAGCGATCGTTTTGAACTTAGAAGAAGACAACGTTGGTGTTGTACTTTTAGGGCCATCAACCGGAATTAAAGAAGGTTCTATCGTAAAAAGAACCCAACGTATCGCTTCTTTGAAAGTTGGTGAGCAAATCGTAGGTCGTGTTGTAAACACATTAGGTGAGCCAATCGACGGTAAAGGACCAATCGGTGGTGACTTATACGAAATGCCATTGGAAAGAAAAGCGCCAGGAGTAATCTTCCGTCAACCGGTAACTGAGCCATTACAAACAGGTATCAAGTCAATTGACGCGATGATTCCTGTAGGTAGAGGACAACGTGAGTTGGTTATTGGTGACCGTCAAACAGGAAAAACAACTGTTTGTATCGATACTATCTTGAACCAAAAAGAATTTTATGATGCTGGGCAACCGGTATTCTGTATCTATGTTGCTATTGGACAAAAAGCGTCAACAGTAGCAGGGATAGCCAAAACATTAGAAGAAAAAGGCGCTATGGCATATACAACTATTGTTGCTGCTAACGCTTCAGATCCTGCGCCAATGCAGGTATATGCTCCAATGGCAGGTGCTGCTATCGGAGAGTATTTCAGAGATTCAGGTCGTCCGGCTTTGATTATCTATGATGATTTATCAAAACAAGCGGTAGCTTACCGTGAGGTGTCTTTGTTGTTAAGAAGACCACCAGGTCGTGAGGCTTATCCTGGAGACGTATTTTACTTACACAGCCGTTTATTAGAAAGAGCTTGTAAAGTAATTGCGGATGACGATATCGCGAAAAACATGAATGATTTGCCAGATACCTTGAAACCAATCGTGAAAGGTGGCGGTTCATTAACAGCTTTACCAATTATTGAAACTCAAGCTGGTGACGTTTCTGCGTATATCCCAACCAACGTAATTTCGATTACTGACGGTCAGATTTTCTTAGATGGTGATTTATTTAACTCTGGGGTTCGTCCTGCAATTAACGTTGGTATTTCGGTATCCCGTGTTGGAGGTAACGCTCAAATTAAATCCATGAAAAAAGTAGCCGGTACTTTGAAATTAGACCAAGCGCAATTCCGTGAATTGGAAGCGTTTGCTAAATTCGGTTCTGATTTAGATGCAGTTACTTTAAATGTAATTGAAAAAGGTAGAAGAAACGTTGAAATCTTAAAGCAAGCGGTAAACGATCCTTACACGGTAGAAGATCAAGTAGCTATTATCTACGCGGGTTCTAAAAACTTGTTGAGAAACGTTCCTGTAAATAAAGTAAAAGAATTCGAAAGGGATTATATCGATTACTTGAACAACAAACACAGAGATGTTTTAAACGCTTTAAAAGCCGGTAAGTTAGACGATAGCATTACTGACGTTTTAGAGAAAACAGCTAAAGAAATTTCAGCGAAATATAACTAAAAACAATTTGAAGATTTGAAAATTTGAAGATCTAACAATTTTCAAATTTTCAAATCATCTAATTTTCAAATTAATATGGCAAACTTAAAGGAAATCCGTAATAGAATTACTTCCGTTCAGTCGACGATGCAGATTACATCGGCGATGAAAATGGTTTCTGCCGCAAAGTTGAAAAAAGCACAAGATGCCATTACAG
>JBDLVY010000078.1:0-6817 GCA_039804545.1 Bacteroidota bacterium
CTTCGTTTGAGTTTAACTTCTGAAGTAACCTTCAGAAAGATCAATAACTCGACTAATACTTTTGATTTTGATGCCGGAACAGATAGTTATAGTGATTTCAATGTTGAGCAATCCAATCAGACGAGTTCTAAAGTGACTACTTTTTTCCCATCTACAGGGTTGATTATTGCTAAAGAGAAAACAAATGGTAGAATCAATTTCGGGCCTGAATTTATCACTTTTGACGCCCAATCCGATTATTTAGGCATTACAACCAAGAGAAATAAAAATTATGTTATTCCTAGAGTAAAAGGATACATAAGTCATGAAATCACCAAGTCTAAATCGATTTACTCTTTTTATGATTACGGAGTCCAACTTCCGGAAGCCAATCAGGTTTTAGAGTTTCAAAATTTCTCTAATCCGTTGAACACCATTACAGGAAATGATGATTTGAAACCAACCCAAACCCATAGTTTGTATTTTAGTTTTAATGACTACGACTACGCGGCACGCTCGGGTTATTATCTGTATTCCGGATTTAATTTAAGCAATAATGCCGTGGTTTCTTTTACAGAGTTTGATGATAATTTTAAATCGGAGACCACCTATAAAAATGTTGATTTGACCTATACTTCTTATTTAGGTTTCAGTTGGAGTAAGTCTAATAAAAAAGAAAAACGCATTTTTCGTTATGGTGCGAGTATCGATTTTAATTATGATTTCAACCAAGGTTTTACAAACACTGTTCAGTTTGAATCAAAAGCTTTGTCTTTCAATCCAAGAATTAATGCCAGTTGGAGCATAGACGAACTGATTACCATTTCGCCGTCTTACCGTTATACATTTAAAAATACGGATTATAAGAATTATGTGCTGACCAATGCCCAAAATTTCATTCATAACGGTAAATTAGAAATCACTTCCTATTTTCCGAAAAAAGTCGTCCTTGGGAGTGATTTCGGGTATACCTACAACTCTAATATAGCCGATGGTTACAAAAAGGATTTTTATTTGTGGAATGTGAGTTTAGGTTATAATTTCTTTAAAGACCAATTTTTAGCCAAAGTAAAAGTCTACGATTTACTTGACCAAAATCAAAACAACACCAGAACGATTACACCAACGGCGATTGTTGATGCAGAAAACACCGTATTAAAACGTTATGTAATGTTTTCTTTAACGTATAAATTAGAAAAGTTCGGAGGAAAGAAAAAAGAAGAAGGTGGGATTATGATAATGGATTAAATAAAAAAGCCTCGTTCTTATTAAACGAGGCTTTTTTATATATTTAAATCTGCTCACTGCAAACTGAATACTGCCAACTGAATTACCAGCTTCCGCCAGAACCACCGCCTGAGAATCCACCACCGCCAAATCCGCCACCGAATCCGCCGCCGCCAAAACCTCCTCCGGATGAACCTCCTCCAAAACCTCCTCCTCCGCGACCTAAGCTGCTGAGGATAATAATATCGGCTAAATCAAATCCGCCACCACGACCTCCTGTGTTTCCTCCATTGCCCTTGTTTTTGGCAATGATAATAATGATTACAATCACAATGATGATAAAAGGTAATATTGGAAAGTTGTCTTTCTTATTGTTTTTTCTCTCGCCTTTGTATTTGCCTTTAAAGACCTCAAACAAAGCATCAACTCCTTTGTCTAAGCCTTTGTAATAACTTCCGGCTTTAAATTCGGGAATGATAATGTTTCGGGTAATTTCTCCTCCGATTCCAGCGGTCAATCGGTCTTCTAAGCCATATCCGGCCGAAATCCAAATCTTTCTTTCGGCTTTTGCCAAAAGGATAATTACACCGTTGTCATTTTCTTTACTTCCACCAATTCCCCAAGTTTGACCCCATTTTGGTGTTAAAATTCCAATGTCTTCCCCTTGCAAACTTTCAATGGTTATCACCACAATTTGCGTACTAGTCGAATCAGAATAGCGAACGAGTTTTTCTTCCAGTTGTACTTTTTCTTCCGGACTCAAAACATTAGCATAATCATATACCGAAGTTTGTTTGGAAGGAATTTCAGGAATAGTATATTGGGCAAAACCAATTTGGGTAACCAAAAGACAAACAATTATTTTGAGGAAAACGGGAATAGTTATGTTATATTTCATTCTCCTTTTGATATTTCGTTTGACAATTCATTGATATCGCCTTCTTGGTAAGGGAAGTATTTTTGCAGTTGTTCACCGGCTCTGAGTATACCTTCTACAAGACCTTGTTTGTAATTGCCTTCTTTGAAGTTTTTAGACATCACATCTCGAGTACAATCCCAAAAATCATTTGGAACCAAATCGTTAATGCCTTTGTCACCGCAAATTACAAAGTGTTTGTCTTTAACGGCGAGATAAATCAAAACCCCATTTTTCAATTCGGTTTCATCCATTTTTAACAAATGAAAAACTTCCATCGCGCGGTCAAACGCATCAATGGAAGTGTTTTTTTCTAGGTGTACTCTAATTTCACCCGAAGTATTTTTCTCGGCCACGCGAATAGCTTCTACAATTTCTTGCTCTTCTTCTTTGGTTAAAAAATCTTCAACTTTAGACATGTTTTAGTTTTTTAAACACAGATTCCACCAATTAACACACATTAAATTTGTGAGAATCTGTGAAATCTATGTTAGATTTTATTTATTAGAATTTTACTTCTACCGGTTTTTCAGCACCTTCAACGGCTTTGAAATATGGTTTTTCTTTATATTTTCCTAAGAACATGCTTTGTGGCATTGCCAATACATAACCGTTATAATCCTGAACAGATTCATTGAAACGAGTTCTTGAGGTTAATATTTGGTTTTCTGTACTGGCCAATTCATCTTGTAGTTTTAAGAAGTTTTGATTGGCTTTCAATTCAGGATATTGTTCAACAGAAACTAAAAGTCTAGATAAAGAAGATGAAACTCCAGATTGGGCTTGATTAAATGCGGCCAATTGCTCAGGGGTTACGTTTGCAGGGTCAATAGTAACAGAAGTTGCATTTGCTCTGGCTTCAATTACGGCTGTCAATGTACTCTTTTCAAAATCAGCAGCGCCTTTAACCGTGTTTACTAAGTTTCCGATTAGGTCGTTCCTTCTTTGGTAAGCTGTATTTACATTTCCCCATTCTTTATTTACCGCCTGATCTTTTCTCAATCCGGTATTCATAACGCCCATAATCCAGAAGCCAATGATTAAGATTAATCCAATTCCAATAATCCAAGGTAAAAATTTTTTAAAATCCATGTTTGTTTTAATTTAAGGTTTGTTATTAGTTTTTAATTTGCTTTGATTGTTACAAAAACCAAGCCTAAAGTTGGTTCTTAATATTTAATAATTGGGCTTTTACCGTTCCCAGTTTGCTGATGATTTCAAACTTGTCTAAGGTTTTCTTTTGGCCTTCTTTCAAATGCGTTCTCGCACCGTCAAGCGTAAAGCCACGCTCTTTCACCAAATGATAAATCAGTTGCAAGTTTTTCACATCTTCCGGCGTGAACATTCGGTTGCCTTTGGCATTTTTCTTTGGCTTCAGGATGTCAAATTCTTTATCCCAAAAACGAATCAACGAAGCATTCACATTAAACGCTTTGGCCACTTCGCCTATGCTGTAATATCTTTTTCCTTCTTTTAACTCTACGTGCATTTCTCTTATGTTTTTAAACTGAACACTAAAAACTGACCAATGATCACTTTCAGTTTTAATCCAGCGATTGATTCTCCTGATTTGCCAACTTCGAAATAACAGTGTATTCCGCCGCTGAAATATTCCCATAATAAAAATTCAATGGGTTCACCACTTTTCCGTCTTTGTGCACTTCATAGTGCAAATGCGGCGCTTCACTTCGGCCTGTGCTTCCCACATAACCAATAATGTCTCCGCGTTTGACTCTTTGTCCGCGTTTGACTTTGTATTTACTCAAATGTCCGTATAAAGTCAAATAACCATAACCGTGGCTGATTTCAATATGATTTCCGTAACCCGATTTCGAGTTGTCTGCATTTTTTACAACACCATCACCTGTAGCAAAAATAGGTGTTCCTGTTTTAGCAGTGAAATCCATGCCTTCGTGCATTTTTCGCACTTTCGTAAATGGGTCGCTTCGATAACCAAAACCCGATGCTACTCGTTTCATTTGTTCATTTTTCACCGGTTGAATCGCCGGAATCGCGGAGAGTAATTTGTTTTTTTCTTTGGCCAATTTTAAAATTTCATCCAACGATTTTGATTGAATAGCCAACTCTTTCGAAATGACATCCACTCTTTTGGAAGTGTTCACCACCAATTCTGAATTGTCAAATCCTTCTAACTCTTTGTATCGATTTACCCCGCCAAAACCTGCTTTTCGCTGTTCTGCAGGAATAGGTGACGTATTAAAATAAGCTCGGTAAATGTTATTGTCTCTTTCTTCCACATCGGCCAAAACTTCTTCGACTTGGTCTATTTTCTTATTCAAGATTGCATAGCGCAACTTCATCGTTTCAATTTCACGTGCTTGTAATCGGTCTTTTGGCGTTTCTAAATAAGAACTGTTCAGCAAAACCACAAAACACAAAAAGCCAAATAATCCCGACGCCAGTAAAAACAACCCAATATAACCCAGCTTTTTGGATAATTTTGGTTTGATTTTTCGGTAAGCCAAACTTTCAGTATCGAAATAATACTTTACTTTTTTCGCCATCTTTTATTTTATACTATTTTTGTGCTTGTTTTAAGAAAACAATGGTTATACGAACAAATTTAACAAATGTTTCAGTCAATCCCTAAATTTATTTTAGGAGCGAATGGCTCGGGCATTTTAGTAAACCTTATTCCTGCTGTCCGTTACAATCTCTTCGAGGATTTTCACTACCATCAGGGCTAAATAGTAAACCATTTTTTTAAAGCTAATTAATCTAAAGATCTAACAGTCTAATAATCTAAAATGAAATCACAAGACATTCGAAAAGCCTACTTACAATTCTTTGAAAGCAAAGGACACTTAATTGTGCCTTCGGCTCCAATCGTTTTAAAAGACGATCCAACCCTGATGTTCAACAACTCGGGCATGGCGCAATTCAAAGAATACTTTTTAGGAAACGGCACGCCTAAAAGCAAACGTATCGCTGATACCCAAAAATGTCTTCGCGTTTCAGGAAAACACAATGACCTAGAAGATGTAGGTTTTGATACCTATCACCATACCATGTTTGAAATGCTTGGCAACTGGTCTTTCGGCGATTACTTCAAGAAAGAAGCGTTGGCTTGGGCATGGGAATTCTTGACAGAAGTTTTAAAATTAGACAAAGACCGTTTATACGTTTCTGTATTCGAGGGTAATCCAGCAGAGAATGTTCCTTTTGACCAAGAAGCTTGGGACATTTGGAAGCAATACGTTCCCGAAGACAGAATCATCCTTGGAAACAAAAAAGACAATTTTTGGGAAATGGGTGATCAAGGTCCGTGTGGTCCGTGTTCCGAAATCCACATCGATTTAAGAACTGATGCAGAAAGAGCCGCCGTTTCAGGAAGAAGTTTAGTAAACGCCGATCATCCGCAAGTAGTGGAAATATGGAACAACGTATTCATGGAATTCAACCGAAAAGCAGATGGAAGTTTGGAAAAATTACCGGCACAACACGTGGATACCGGTATGGGATTTGAGCGTTTGTGTATGGCGATGCAAAACGTAACTTCGAACTATGATACTGATGTTTTCACACCATTGATTGCCAAAATTGAAGAAATCACTGGATTAAAATACACTTCCAACGAAGTTAAAAATATAAGCGAAGAACAAAACAAAACCAACATAGCGATTCGTGTGATTGTTGACCACGTTCGTGCCGTAGCTTTCGCTATTGCCGACGGACAATTGCCTTCGAATACCGGTGCGGGATATGTGATTCGTAGAATTTTGCGCCGTGCGATTCGATATGGTTTTACGTTTTTAAATACCAAAGAACCTTTTATCAATAAATTAGTTGAGGTATTGGCCAATCAAATGGGTGAATTCTTCCCCGAAATCAAATCCCAACAACAATTGGTGACCAATGTAATCCGAGAAGAAGAAGCTTCTTTCTTGAGAACTTTAGACCAAGGTTTGCAATTGTTGGAAAATGTAGTGGCACAAACCAAAGGAACTGAAGTTTCGGGTGCGAAAGCCTTCGAATTATATGACACCTTCGGTTTCCCGAAAGATTTAACGGCTTTGATTTTGAAAGAAAAAGGCATGTTCTTCAACGAAAGTGAATTCGATGCAGCGATGCAAGAACAAAAAAACCGTTCGCGTGCCGCTTCTGAAGTGTCTACCGAAGATTGGTCAGTATTAATTCCAGGAAATGTGGAAACATTTGTAGGCTATGACCAAACCGAAAACGAAGTAAAAATTACCCGTATCCGTAAAGTAGACAGTAAAAAAGATGGTGTTTTATACCAAATCGTTTTAAACAACACGCCATTCTATCCTGAAGGTGGTGGACAAGTAGGAGACAAAGGAACTTTGGTTTCAGCTAACGAAACCATTGATATCATCGATACCAAAAAAGAAAACAACTTGATTTTACATTTCGCCAAACAATTGCCCGAAAATGTAAATGCCGATTTTGTGGCCAAAGTCAATACCGATTTGAGAACCTCGACTTCCAAAAATCACTCGGCTACGCATTTGATGCATTTGGCTTTGAGAACTATTTTGGGAACCCATGTGGAGCAAAAAGGATCATTGGTAAATCCAAACTATTTGCGTTTCGACTTTTCGCATTTCAGTAAGGTAACTGAGGAAGAATTGCGTCAAGTAGAAGCTAGTGTAAATGCCCAAATTGAAGCCCAATTGCAATTGGCAGAGCACAGAAACATTCCAATTCAAAAAG
>JBDLVY010000079.1:0-4636 GCA_039804545.1 Bacteroidota bacterium
TTTTCTTTTAACTTAAAAAACATGAGCAAAGTAGTTTTAATCACCGGCGGATCTTCCGGAATTGGCAAAGCCATAGGCGAGTTTTTGTTTCACAAAGGCTTTACCGTTTACGGCACGAGTAGAAATCCCGAGAAAATCACCAATTCACTCTTTCCCTTAATTGCCTTGGATGTTCGCAATACAGAAAGTATCCAACAAGCAGTGGCCAAAGTAATTGCCATTTCGAAACGAATTGATGTTGTCATCAACAACGCCGGCGTGGGGATTACCGGACCATTGGAAGAAATTCCGACAGCCGAAATCAAGAATAATTTTGAAACCAATTTCTTTGGTCCACTAGAAGTCATCAAAGCGGTTTTGCCGACCATGCGCGAACAAAAATCGGGCTTGATTATCAATATTACTTCTATTGCGGGTTATATGGGATTGCCTTATCGCAGCGTGTATTCGGCCTCTAAAGGCGCTTTGGAAATCATCACCGAGTCGATCAGTATGGAAGTGAAATCTTTTGGGGTCAATATTGTCAATGTCGCTCCGGGTGATTTTGCTACGAATATTGCTTCGGGAAGATACCACGCTCCGGTTATGGCGGGTTCGGCTTACGAAATTCCGTATGGCAATACTTTAAAAGAACTAGACGAGCACGTAGACAGCGGCAGCAATCCCGACGAAATGGCGATGGCGATTTACCAAATCATGAACGATAAGCATCCGAAACTGCATTACAAAGTGGGTGCCTTTATCCAAAAGTTCTCCATCGTTTTGAAACGGATTTTACCGGATAGGGTTTATGAAAAAATGCTGATGAAGCATTATAAGCTTTAGTAATAAGGGATAAGGGATAAGGGAAAAGGTGCTAAGAAAAAAAACCTCAGAACCTAAAAAAAATGTATTTTTGCACCACTAAAACAAAACACAACTTTTTTACACATAAACATTACACTATGAAATTTTTTATCGACACAGCCAACTTAAATGAGATTAGAGAAGCACAAGGACTTGGGGTTCTTGATGGCGTAACGACTAATCCGTCATTGATGGCTAAAGAAGGCATTACCGGAAAAAACAACATCTTAAAACACTACGTAGACATTTGCAACATTGTTGATGGTGACGTAAGTGCCGAAGTAATCGCTACTGATTATGAAGGTATGGTAAGAGAAGGAGAAGAATTGGCGGAATTGCACGAACAAATCGTAGTCAAATTGCCAATGACCAAAGACGGTGTGAGAGCTTGTAAATATTTCTCAGACAAAGGCATCAAAACCAATGTAACTTTAGTATTCTCTGCAGGGCAAGCTTTATTGGCTGCCAAAGCCGGAGCGACTTATGTATCGCCATTCTTAGGAAGATTGGATGATATTTCTACCGACGGTTTAGGCCTAATCCAAGAGATTCGCGATATTTATGACAACTATGCTTTTGAAACACAAATCTTAGCGGCGTCTATTCGTCACACCATGCACGTGGTTAACTGTGCTAAAATTGGTGCCGATGTAATGACCGGTCCATTATCGTCAATCACCGGTTTGTTAAAACACCCATTAACCGATTTAGGTTTGGCCCAATTCCTAGCCGATTACGCCAAAGGGAATCAGTAGTCAGTGTTCAGTGGTCAGTTGGCAGTGGTCAGTTGGCAGTGGTCAGTTGGCAGTTGAACCATACTCATAAAAAAACGTCTCGATTTATCGAGACGTTTTTTTATACTGAACACTGCCAACTGACCACTATTACTTCAACTCTTCCTCAAAATTCAACTCAAACACATTGGTAAAGGCATTTTTAACCAATCCTTTTTCGTCTAAGATGATGGTGCGGTGAATTTTGGTAATCACCCATTTGGCTTTGATGTCTTCAAAATCGGCGCAACGGTATTCTTTAATGCTGTTGAATTTGTACTTGTTCAAAAGCTTATTGCATTCTTCTGCCGAGTCATTAATGTTGATGCCCACAAACTGATAATCGGGATGGTTTTGTTGGAACTCTAATATTTTTTTGTGAACGCCTTCTAAATGCGAAACCGCACTGGCTGTCCAAAAGAAGATCACGGTTTTTTTATGGGTAAAAGTAGTCGAGCTTACTTTTTGTCCATACCGATTCAAAAGCATTACTTCCGGGAGTTTGCTGCCGGCTTTGAGCAATTGTATGGCATCTCCAATCTTGGTAATCTCGTTTTTCTGACTCCTATCTGTAGATATTTTGTGGTAAGTGGCCAAAAACGATTGGTTGTTTACCATGTTTTGGTCTTCTAATAAATAGGTGAAGGCGATATTGTTGAGGATGGTGTTTTTGACCTTTTCGTTTTTAATCAACGTATCGGCTATGTTCATTTTGTTGATGTTGGTTTTGAGTGCCAAATCCACTTCCGAGAAGTGATTGTGGTAATTGATAGCGCCCATATTGTTCAACATATTCGACAAGTACATCACAAAAGGCGAGTAGTTGGAAAGCGCCACATTGTTGCAATCTATATTCTTTCTGAAGTTGTAATAATCTGCCGGTATCTTTTCATACACATCTTGACCGGTTCTCATTTTGTGCACCATCGGGTACATTTCTTTTCGGGAATAGTACGGATAATCTAAGGCAGCTTTGGCATATTCATCAAAGTCATCGCTCCATTTGATTTCCTCTTTTTTGGTCGTATAAAACTTAGTGGCTATTTGATAAGACGCGTCAATGGCTTTGTTGAATTTGTCAATATCGTAATCAAAGGTTTCAAAGATTTTGTTTCTGTCTTTCTCATTTTTTAGATATTGCTCCATGAGAAAGTTGTTTTTTTCATCGCCACGACCACAAAAAATAACCGAGTTGTCAAAGTCACTCGTATTCACACGCACCATCAAACTGTCGTTCTTGTCAAAATAAACATATTGGTATTCGGGTTCGTGTTTAAAGGTGTATAAACCCGGCGCTAAAGAATCAAATTGTACAAAGAAGCGGTTGTCTTCGTCTAACATGATAGAGTCAATCACTTCGTTGTCTTTGCAGAAAAGCACATACGGACTATTGGGATTCACAATCTCTCCCCCAAAATACGCCACATAGTCACTTGCTTTAAATTCGTTTTTACACGAACTCAAAAGCGTGATTAAAGGAATAAGTAAAGCAAAAAATTTTAAATTTCTGTGGTTGTGCATTGAATACAAAATAGTAAACAAAAATATTCAGTTGGTTTGGATAATTCTGTTAATCAATAGTTAAATAAACAAGTTAAAAAACTAACCACTGACCACTGCCAACTGAACACTATTCACTACTTTTGCACGGAAATTTAATTAAACAACAATATGCTTACAGTTTCTAATTTATCGGTTCAATTTGGTAAAAGAATTTTATTCGACGAAGTAAATACAACCTTCACCCAAGGCAATTGCTACGGAGTGATTGGTGCCAATGGTGCCGGAAAATCTACTTTTCTTAAAATCTTAGCCGGCGATATCGACCCTACTTCAGGAAGAGTTTTTCTTGAGCCGGGCAAAAGGATGTCGGTGCTGAACCAAAACCACAACATGTTTGATGAACATACTGTGTTGGAAACCGTAATGATGGGGAACAAAGTGTTGTTTGCCGTTAAATCAGAAATGGATGCTTTGTATGCCGATTATGATGATAAAAATGCCGACAGAATAGGCGAGTTGCAAGTGCAGTTTGAAGAAATGAATGGCTGGAACGCCGAGTCTGATGCGGGAGCGATGTTGTCTAACTTAGGCATTACTGCCGACCAACATTATACGCTAATGGGTGAGATGGAAGGGAAGATGAAAGTACGTGTCTTATTGGCCCAAGCGCTTTTTGGTAACCCCGATGTGTTGGTGATGGATGAGCCTACGAACGACTTAGATTTTGAAACCATCACTTGGTTAGAGAATTTCTTAGCCAATTATGAAAATACGGTAATCGTGGTATCGCATGACCGTCACTTCTTAGATTCGGTGTGTACGCACATTTCGGATATCGATTTTTCTAAGATCAATCACTACTCCGGAAACTATACTTTTTGGTATGAATCGAGCCAGTTAGCGGCACGCCAAAAAGCCCAACAGAATAAGAAAGCAGAAGAGAAGAAAGCCGAGTTGGAAGAATTCATCCGTCGTTTTAGTGCGAATGTGGCGAAGTCTAAGCAAGCGACTTCCCGTAAAAAGATGATTGAAAAACTAAACCTTGACGAAATCAGACCGTCAAGTCGCAGGTATCCTGCCATTATATTTGATGTAGAAAGAGAAGCCGGAGACCAAATCTTGCACGTGCAAAACCTAGCCGCTTCTGTAGATGGCGAAGTCTTGTTTAAGAACGTCGATTTGAACATGGCCAAAGGCGATAAAGTAGTCGTGTTCTCAAAAGATTCACGTGCTACGACCGCATTTTACGAAATTTTAAACGGCAACCAACAAGCCGATGCCGGAACGTTTGACTGGGGCATTACCACCACCCAATCGTATTTGCCCAATGACAACAGCCAGTTCTTTACCGACGGCAGTTTGAACTTGGTTGATTGGTTGCGCCAGTTCGTGAAAACCGAAGAAGAGCGCGACGAAGTATACGTGCGTGGGTTCTTAGGGAAAATGATTTTCTCAGGCGAAGAAGCTTTAAAGAAATGTACGGTATTGTCTGGAGGTGAAAAAGTACGTTGTAT
>JBDLVY010000080.1:0-20751 GCA_039804545.1 Bacteroidota bacterium
CTCTGTATATCGGACGGTAAAGGAAAATAGCCAATAACATTCCGGTCATCATGATTGATTTTCTGCCCCATTTGTCGCTCAACCAACCAAAGACTACAAAGAAAGGTGTGCCTAAGATTAAAGCGATACCCAATAGCATATCTACTTGAGAGGAGTCGATGCTTTGTACCGTTTTTAAGAAGTTCATCGCATAGAATTGTCCGGTATACCACACTACTCCTTGTCCCATAGTTGCTCCGAATAAAGCCAACAAAACAAATTTTAAGTTGTATTTGTTTCCGAAACTTTCTTTTAACGGATTGGTAGATGTTTTCCCTTCAGATTTGGCTTTGGCAAAAACGGGTGATTCATCCATGTTTTTACGAATCATGTAAGACACATAAACCATTAAGATAGAAACCCAAAATGGTACTCTCCATCCCCATTCGTCAAAGGCTTCTTTAGACAAAACACTTTTGGTAATTAAAATTACCATTAACGAAATGAATAAACCTACAGTAGCAGTGGTTTGAATCCATGAAGTCCAATAGCCTTTTTCTCCTTTTGGTGCGTGTTCTGCTACATAAGTTGCAGCACCGCCATATTCTCCACCAAGGGCAAGACCTTGTAACAAACGAAGAATCAAAACTAAAATCGGAGCAGCAAAACCAATGGTTTCATAACTTGGGATACACCCAATAACGAAAGTTGCGCCACCCATTAACATCAAAGTCACCATAAAAGTGTACTTTCTTCCGATAAGGTCACCTAATCGGCCGAAGAATAATGCTCCAAAAGGACGCACTACGAAACCTGCTGCAAAAGTTGCCAAGGTCGACAAGAATGCTGCTGTGGGATTGTCTGTAGGGAAGAATTTTGTTGATAACACTACGGCCAAACTACCGAAGATGTAAAAATCATACCATTCAATCATCGTTCCCATAGAGGAAGCAGAAATCACTTTCCAAATTCCTTTTGTTTTTTTATCGCTCATACTATATAAATTGGTTGGTTATTAAAAACTGTAAGCACAAGAAATCATGGCTCTTAAATTGCCTACTTTCTTGTTGTTGCCATCAAAAGTGGCATCGGGTTTAACATCACCCCAAGTAGCACCGGTGTATTCTATTTCTGGGGTTACTCTGAATTTGTTTTGTTTGAAATCTACTCTACCAGAGATTCTCATTACGTTATCAACTCCGCGAGCTCCTGCGAAACCTCTACCGTACAAAGTAGTAGGGTTGTCTTTGCTCACTCCGTCTGTTTTGGTGTAACCAAAGAATAATCCGGGAGCTACACTTTTACCGTTGCTTGCAATATCTATCCACATAGCGGTAGTTTTGATACCTTCATAAGTTTCTACTCCGCCGTTAGGATCTGCATAACCTGCAAAACCGCCTAACATTACTAAGTTGTACATGTTTTTACCGCTGATTCCGTAAGCTTTGATATGAAACTTATCGTTGTTGTATTTGAAATACCCAACTACAGAGGTAGTGTTCACTTTTTCAGAAGTGGCCAAGCTATTGCTAACCGTTAACGGTTGCAATGATTTGTATTCAAAGCCCAAACCGGCAATCCAGTTGGCATTTTTAAATTGGAGTTGTCCGTGTAATGTTGGTAACGGTGAGTTAAAAGAAGCCGAGTTTTGCGAACCACCGGTAGCGGTAGCAGTAGTAAACTCTCTTTCTTTGTAAGCCGTTAAAGCAAAAGACAATTCTTTGGTGAAGTTTTGCTTGATTTTAGCTTGAGAAACCCATCCAAAAGGATTGAACATGATTCCGGTGCTAAAATTGGCTACGCCTGGAAATACTTCCGGAATAAATGTTGGATACCACGTTTGTCCCAAGGTCAAGCTCGTTTTTTCCCAATCAAGGGTAACATAAGCGTGGCGTAAACGGAACAACCCAATAGTAGCTTCAGTGTTTCCGAAGAAGTCACCTTCTAAAGTCCCTGAAGTTTTGGCACCCCATACATTTGGTCCTTTGGCTTTAACCCCTAAACGGGAAACTACCGATAAGAAATTGGAAGCACCGGCATCGTTTAAATCGTCTCCGTTGGCATCCAATTGTTCGTCTAGCGGGTAAAGGTTTAAGTTGTACTCGCGTACTTGTGCAGAACGTCGGGTATCCCAAATGTAATCCGTTCTAATAAAACCGTACATACTTACGTCCCATTCTTTGGTGGGCGTTGCCGGAGTAGCTGCCGGAGCCGGAGTGGTTTGCGCTTGGCCAAAGAAAGAGCCCAAAGCAAACGTTAATACTAATAGTTTTTTCATAATTTAAATTGTTGTTTTTGGTTATGTTTTGTTCGACCAAATTCTAACAATTTGTCAATGAAAAAAATTATGATATATATTAATGTAAAATACTATAGCTAATCTTTAAAGCGCTCCCATTTTATAAGCATAAACTTGTCGCCCAACTCGGTAATAATCATCCCAGCGCCCTTGAGAACTTCTTTGTTTTTGAGAAATTCTACCAGTTCTAAATGATTGTATATCTTATAAGTGGGGTGGTAATCGGTATGGTTGGGTTTGGTAACCTTAAACTCTTTGACCCAGTTGCTCACAGTGACGTGCGAAACACCTATAATGCGCTCTATTTCACGGTAACTTAAGCCTTCTAAGTATAGTTGCAACGCTTTGGTCACGTAGTAACTATCTATCTTTTTACCGAGTTTGTTAACGGTGAAGTAATAATTGCATTTTTTGCATAAAAACCTTTGTCTGTCTTTGATAACGCCACTTTTGACTATGGCATCGCTTTGGCATTTGGGACAAGCTAAAATCTCCATATATATAAATTTTGCATAAATATACTTATTTAGCAAATATACAAAAGTGTTTTTGATAATTTTTTTAGGTAAAAAATAAAGATGCGTCAATTTTATTGGGATATTATTGTGGATAAGGCAAATTTTGTGGGGGTTGGGTGTTGGGGGTTGGATGATGGGTGTTGGGTGTTGGGTGTTGGGTGTTGAATGTTGGATGTTGGGTGTTAGATGTTGGATGTTGGGTGTTGGGCGTTAGACAAACAAACTACAGAACACTGAGTTCTTTTTTACTGTTGAGACGACATTACTATTGCATAATAGATGCTCAAAGTGGTTTGACGCTCCAAGTAAAACCCCAACTCCCATCTGGGAACAAGTTTTTATTTATAGAATTTCTGTTCGGGATTCACGAACAAGTTTTTATATATAGAATTTCTGTTCGGGATTCACGAACAAGTTTTTTTATACAGAATTTCTGTTCGGGGTTATAATTGGGGTAAGACCCATGAAAACTAACGTAAGAATTTTATGTTGATAACTTCATTTAAATTCACTGTCAATGGGGATTGCTTGATGGTAGGAAATTTTGTAAGTTTGGCTATATAAGTGATGATTGGGTTTTATATCATACTTATTAGAACGTTAGCAGACAGCTCAGAAAATTATCATAATCGAAGAAATGAAAATTAAACACAATGAAATAGAAATTGATTCGGAGAATCCATTTTCTAACTGCAAATTAGACAGACAAAAATTTTCAAACGTATTAACAGGAATAATAAATTCTTATTCTGAAGGATTTGTTATGGCTATCAATAACAAATGGGGAACTGGAAAAACCACATTTATTAGAATGTGGGAGCAAGATTTAAAAAACAAGAAGTATCAAACTGTATATTTTAATGCTTGGGAAAATGACTTTGAAAACAATCCTTTAGTTGCTTTAATGGGAGAACTAAAGACTTTAACTAACAAAAAAACGGAACCAGAGTTTAAAAATACACTTAAAAAAGCAGCAACTTTATCTAAACAAATTTTACCTGTTATCGCCCAAGCAGTGGCAGATAAATATATAGATACTAAAGAAATAAAAGATTTAATTAATGGTGTTACTAAAGGAATTGCTGATGTTTTTGAAAATGATGTAAACGAGTACGCAACAAAGAAAAAAAGCATTATTGAGTTCCGAAAAAGTTTATCAACTTTCATCGCAAATACAAATGAAGGAAGACCTATTGTATTTATTATTGACGAACTTGATAGATGTAGACCTAATTATGCTGTCTCCATTTTAGAGCAAATCAAGCATTTCTTCTCTGTTCCAAATATAGTCTTTGTACTTTCCATTGATAAAGTACAATTAGGAAATGCAGTTAGAGGTGTTTATGGAAGTGATAGAATTGATGCAGATGAGTATTTAAAACGATTTATTGATATAGAGTACTCTATACCTGAACCTGAAAAAAATGTTTATAACAAGTACTTATATGATTATTTCAGATTTGATGAATTTTTAGAAAAGGTTGAGAGAAAAAATCATTTCGAATTAAATGCAGACAAAAAGGTCTTTTTGGAAGTCTCTGAAATCTTATTTTCAAACTCTTCAATAACATTAAGACAACAAGAAAAAATATTTTCACATTCAAGACTGGCATTACGCTCATTTACGGATAAAATGTATTTAATTCCTGAGGTTTTTCTATTCTTGATTTATATAAAAGTTATGAATGAGGAATTTTATAATAAAATAAAATTCAAGCAAATATCTATAGAAGAATTACAAATAAGCTATTATGAAATTGTTAAGGACAGATTAAATAACGATGAAGATAGAATAGAAAGACTATTAATGTGGTTAGAAGCATATCTTGTACTTTATTACAATAACTACTTGCAACATTACAATAGAAAAAATAAAATTTATGAAAGAGATTCTACAACTGACAAAAATAAATTACTAATAAATTCATCTATAAACAAAGAAAAAAATGATGCTTTTTTAAGCATATTTGAAAACATTGACAGAAGTAGAAGTTCTGGAGGTTTAGATTATGGACATTTCTTTAAAAGGATAGATTTAACCGAACCGCTAATATCATAAAGCCGTCTGCTAACAGCCGTTTGTAGCAATGGCTGGTATCGATTTTCCAAAAATGGAAAATCGAGCGCCGGAAATTTACATATCTTTACACCTAAACGTTAAGCTTGCCGCCACTGACGCCAAGCCACGAAACCTCATACAACATATTTTGAAAAAACTGCTACTGACAACATTTCTATTATTCATTACCCAAATTTCCTTGGGACAAAATTTAATGGAAATTGCTCTGAAAGACAAACCATTGATAATTGAATCAGAAGCATTTGAAATTAAGCAGAAAATGAAATTAATAGATTTTAGAGAGGTAAATGAAGAATGGGGAAAAATCGATAAGACATTATTGGAAGACTTAAAACTTCAATCTGAAAAAGAACAAAAATCTGTTTGGAAAAAGTCCGATTTTAAAGATAGGCTATTGATAAATCCAAACGAAAAGATAAATCTTGACTCGGTTAAGACAGTTGTAAACGCATTAGACAAAAGCCAAAGAAAGCTCTTAACCAACCAAATTAAAAAGTACAATACAAATGAATTTTTTTATAGAAATTTCCCTTTAGAAGTATCAAAACCAATTTATTCGTCAGATGGAAAATTTGCTGTTATTGGATTTAGTAGAGGTAATAACGGAGGCGAAATTATACTGTATAAATTAGTTGGCGAAAAATGGGAAGTGGAAAGCGGTTTGACAAGATGGGCATACTAAAAAATACGTTGCAAAAGAACAATTTATAACCATTACACTTGCGCTTCTCCCCGATTTCCTAGCAAAAACCAAAAAGGAGTTTTATATTTGAAATTATAATTATAAAACATCGTCTCGTCCTAACAAAGAGTTTACAAGCTGCGGTACTTTGTAACCAAAGCCTAAGCAGACAAACCCGTTTACAATGTCAAACATCCGAATCCAAAAAACAACCCTAAACCAAATCACCCAATTACAGGAAATTGGCCGTCAGACATTTCAGGAAACTTTCTCGGCTTCTAATTCGGAAGAAAACATGAAAAACTACTTAGAAGAAGGTTTTTCTAAAGAAAAATTGACCGCAGAATTAAACGATAAGAACTCGGCGTTTTATTTTGCCATGCTACAAAATGAAGTTATTGGTTACTTGAAAATCAACTTCGGAACTTCACAAACCGAACTCCAAGACAACCAAGCGCTTGAGATAGAGCGAATCTACGTAACCAAAGCCTTTCACGGAAAAAGTGTAGGCCAATTACTCTATGACAAAGCCATAGCAATAGCCCTGCAAAAAGAGGTCAACTACATTTGGCTGGGCGTTTGGGAAGCAAATCACAGAGCGATAAGTTTCTATCAGAAAAATGGTTTTGTAGCTTTTGACAAACATATTTTCAAACTGGGCGATGAGGAACAAACCGATATCATGATGAAACTGGAGTTGAAATTGGATGTTTTGGAATCAGAATAGTAAACCGCCAACATACAAAAATCACTATATTCGCTTTTTAAACCTATCAACATGTCATTTACCATTGCTATTTCACCCACCAGAACTCCATTCAACAAGAACCCATGGTTGTGGGCTTTTCTTTGTGTATTTACCGTTATTTGGATCAGTACCCTAATCGGAACCAATGACATGAACAACTGGTTGCTCGAAAACACGCTTACGGTTTTGTTTTTTGCCTTCCTCATCATTTCTTTTAAAAAATACCAATTCAGCGACCTTTCTTATCTGCTGATTTGTGTGTACTTGTGCCTGCATGTTTATGGCGCCAAATATACTTATGCCGAAAATCCTTTTGGCTATTGGCTCAAAGATTATATGGGTTGGGAACGAAACCATTACGACCGTATCGTGCATTTTAGTTTCGGATTCTTATTGGCTTACCCCATGAGAGAATTGTTCTTAAAATGGGTTAAATATCCTAATATGGTTGCGTGGGTCTTGCCTATTGAAATCACACTTTCTATCAGCGGTTTTTATGAATTGATAGAATGGGCTGTAGCCGATATATTTTTTCCTGCCCAAGGCGATGCTTACCTAGGCACTCAAGGCGACATTTGGGATGCCCAAAAAGATATTTTCTTGGCCTTTTTAGGTGCTATTATCGCCACTACTATTGTTTCATTGGTGAAACGTTTGTTCAAAGTCTATGAAAACAAATAAACTCCTGCTGTTTGCTTTAGTCACATTCCAAATCACCTCAGCACAAAACAACGGGATTGCGGTAAGTGATTTGAAACCAACTCATGAAGAAAATAAGTTTCCAATCATAAGCTACACTGCCAAACCCAAAGTGGCCGAAAACATTAATACCTTTTTACAACTTTACTATTTAGAACTGCTTCCGGGCACTTATAAAAAACATCCTTTTGAAAATATAGCTGCTGACAGACCTACCCGATTTGAAGACAGTCATAATACCATTGGATTTTTCAACTGGACCCAAAACCCTATGCCTGGTAATGTCTTAAGTTTGGCTGTAGAATGTGAATATACCGGCGCATATTCTGAATACAGTACCAACTATCACAATTTTGATACAAGAACAGGGCAACTGATTCGCTTATCTTCAATAATTAAAAAAGAACAACTCAAGCCTTTTAACAAGCTCTTAAATGACAAGGTCAAACAAAAAGTAGGGGATTTTTTGTCGACTGTTAAAATGGAATTGTCCACCCTAGACAGTATAAAAGACAAAGAAGAGTTTGCCCGACACACCGAACAGATTGCTATGTATAATTACTGCATGGAAGACAATGAGGAATACCAACTTGAGTATTACCATTTTTACTTCTTACAGGACAGCCTTCACTTTGTGAGAGAGCGTTGCTCTGTTCATGCGAATAGGGCTATAGACGATTTATACGAAATGGATATGGCGTTTTCCTATCAACAAATGGATAGCTATTTCTCTGATTATGGTACAAACTTGATTAGTACGACAACTGAAATAATACAAAATGAGAATCCAGCAGGCAAGTTGTTCAAAGGAAAAATGGGGAATATTCCCATCTCGGCTTTTATCAAAGAAATCAATACCGATGGTTCCCTAGACATGGTTTATTGGTATGACAAATACAAAATACCCATAGAATGGAACGGAAAGTTTACAGACAATCATTTCTCTTTAACTGAAGAAATAGAGAATGACAACTACATGATTGTTGCCAACATAGAAGCCCAATGGAATAATGACCAAATCACTGGCACTTGGACCAATAACAAAACGAAGCAGGTGTTGAAACTGGAATTAAAGGCCTACTAAAATCTAGAGAACAGTCCGCCAACATCCATAAAATTAAGCTAGTTGTATTTTTTTAACTTTTGTTTAGGGTTTTTTAATTGTCGAATGTTACTATAGCATGTCCCCGCCAATTCAACCCTTTTAAACAACAGTGTATGATTAAAAAGATTACTCTCCGCCCACCCCATTTTGTTTTTATACTCTTTTTTTTAGGTAATCTTATAATTCATGCTCAAAATACTTGTGCTACGTCCTTGCCCATCACTATCAATGGCGCTTGTATTAGCAATGCTACAGTAAATGATGCTACTCAAAATGCTCCTACACTTAATGCCGATTGTGGAGCGGTAAGTTTCAGACACGAACGTTGGTATACTTTTACAGTTACCGGTGGTCCATTGGATGTTAGTATAATAGCTGACTCCGCAGATAGGGATTTGTATTTACAGTTGGTATCCTCCACTGCGGCTTGTACGGGTTTATCTCAAATAGCTTGTACCAATGATGACACCAACAGTAACGCTGCACAAACAGAAACGCTTGATATTACATTAGCTAATGGTACTTATTATTTAAAAGTAGTTAATGTCGGTGGCGGATCGAGTATGATTTTAAACTCTCTATGCATCACTGCGCCACTTAATCCTTGTAGTGCTCCGACAAATATTGCCAATTGCGATACAATATTAAATCCAAATATTCCATCGGGAACTGGCATGTTTGCCAACCAGGCTTGCGGTAATATCACTTCAGGAGTTGAAATGATTTATACTTTTACTCCAACCACAACGGGCAACTATACTATACAACAAAACAGTTCGTTTACCAATATCAATTACCAATTCAAACCAGTATCAACAGGTTGCAACGGAAACAACTGGTCGTGCATAGCCAACCTGAACGGTGCCGATAGCAGCAACAACTTTATACTCACAGCCGGAGTACAATACTATCTATTATTAGATCCCGAAACTAGCACCGGCGGCAGTATCAGTTTTAGTTTGACGTGTGCTACTCCCATTCTGTATAATGATGAATGCAGTAATGCAACAAATCTTTCTGTGAACTCTTCAGAAACCTGCACCTCAACGGCTACAGGCAATACCTCTAGTGCTACTGAATCATTACCGGGTTGTTCCGGATCAGCAGATGATGATGTTTGGTATTCCTTTACAGCTTTAAGCACCAATCAAATTATAACAGTAACACCAACCACATTGTCTGATGCCGTTTTCGAAGTATTTGATGGTACATGTGACAACTTAGTCAGTTTATTGTGCATAAACGACACCACAGGCAGTTCAATAGAAACCGCACCAGTGTCGGGTTTGATTGTAGGGAATACATATTATATTCGAGTATACAGCGAAGCTACAAGTACAGGACAAGGAAGCTTTTCTATTTGTATTGCTTCTCCACCTAATCCTTGTTTATCAATTACCGAAATAGACATATGCGGCACCACCATTAACCAAGTTATACCTGCTGGATATGGCAGTTACAATAACTTTGCTTGTGGTGGAGCAACTAACGGTATTGAACACATTTATGTGTTTACTCCAACCCAAAACGGAGACTATTATATTGAACAAAACAGTGCCTTTGGACCAATAGATTACCAAATCAGATTGGCTGATGGCGGTTGTAATGAGTTGGGATGGAACTGCATTGCCAACTTGAGCGGAAATATTGTTAGTCCATATATTGATTTGAATTCAGGTGATGAGTACTACATTATGATAGACCCTACGAATATTAATGGTGGAACGGTAAACTTCACATTGGCTTGCCGACCTCCAACTCCTGTAAATGACCAATGTGCAGGAGCTATAACACTAACCGTAAATCCAACAAATACTTGTACCACCAGCACCACAGGAACAACAATAGGCGCTGATGAATCGCAACCGGCTTGTTCAGGATCAGCAGATGACGATGTGTGGTACCAATTTATTGCCACCAATCCAACCCATGCTATAAGTGTAACTCCTAATACCCTTTATGATGCTGTTTTTGAAGTCTTTGAAGGTACTTGTGTCGGAGGCTTAAACAGTTGGTCTTGTAATGATACCACCGCTGCTAATGCAATTGAAGGAGGCGTCATTTCTGGACTTACAGTCGGAGCAACCTATTATGTAAGGGTTTATAGTAACCCTCTTGATATTGGCTTTGGTACTTTTAGCATTTGTGTAACGACACCGCCTAATCCTTGTGACAGTCTTCCGGCAGTAGTGAGTTGCGGCAACACCATTTCAGAAACCTTACCTTCTGGATATGGTAGTTATGGGGTTTCAGGCTGTGGCTTACTGACCAATGGTATTGAGCGACTCTATTCTTTCACTCCGGCTACAACTGCCAGTTATTCAATCGTACAAAACAATTCTTTTTCTCCAATAGATTATCAATTTAAAGAAGCAACGCTAGGTTGTGACGAAAACAACTGGAATTGCATCGCCACCATGAATAATGCCGCGACGAGTCCGTATTTCCAATTAACGGCTGGTGTTGAGTATTTTTTCTTGGCTGATCCCGAATCGACTTCAGGAGGTAATTTTAGTTTTGAAATCACTTGTGGGGTTATACCGCCTGATAATGACGAACCTTGTAATGCAATACCGTTAACTGTATCCTTAGTTTGTAATTATGATACATATTCTAACACCAATGCCAGCAATAGTTTATTTATAGGTCCACCAAGTTGTGCTAATTATGTCAACAATGATGTTTGGTTTAGTGTTGTGGTCCCTTCAACCGGAATGGTAGTTATAGATACCCAAAATGGTGATGTAACCAATAGCGGCGTAGCCATTTATGAAGGCGACTGTAATTTTATGACAGAAATAAACTGTGACGATGACAGCAGCAGCAATCCATTGATGTCAATCGTTTCGGTATCGAGCAGAACTCCTGGTGAAGTGCTTTATGTTCGCTTATGGGAAAATGGCGGCGGTGACAGCGGTAATTTTGGCATCTGCGTTACCACACCACCTTCTTGTGACGAACCTACTGACCAAGCTACTAATTTTGTATTAGGGACTGTAAACAGTACCACCATAAGCGGAAGCTTTACCGGCAGTGCTTCAGGATATTTAATTGTGCAATCAACTTTGAGTACGCCACCGCTTCATCCGGTTAACAATACGATTTATAATGCTTTGAACATTGGAACTTTGGGGTCAAATTACACTTTTGTTGCCAACAGTACCACTCCTAATTTTACAGCTACTGAAATAACTGGAAACACTCACTACTATTACTATATCTATGCCTTTAATAATAGTACCAATTGTGCCGGACCGGTTTATAGTCCACTTGACCCTTTAACCTATGACATCATAACTTGTGTCACAGCACCGGTTAGTGTTATCGTGAATACTGTTACTGCTACTAGTTTTGCCTTGAACTGGTTTGCACCCATTGGAGGTAGTCTTATACCAATTACTTACTCGATTGAGGTCGCTACCGATGCCGGATTTTCCATCCCAGTTTTAGGTTCTCCTTTTACGGTATTGAATCCTACCATTAGTTTAAATGTTACCGGATTAACCATTAATACTACTTATTACTATCGTATAAAAGCCACTACTGCTAGTTGCAGCAGTGATTATGTTAGCGGTAGTGTATTTACAGGATACTGTGCTTCAAATTCTTTCTCCTCAACGCGATACATAACTGACTTTTCCACTTCGGGCGGAACGACAAATATCAGTAATAACGGGTCCGGATTTTCCGCTTCTGGTTATGGACCATTTTTATCTCAAATTGTGACTCAACAAATATATGGGACCATTAATTTTACTGCAGGTTTCTTCAATGGAACATTCCCTTATGGTTTTAACATTTGGGTGGATTGGAATGATGATTTAGATTTTAATGATGCGGGCGAAAAAGTATATGCCTCGGGTTCATTTGTCAATTCAGCTATAGGCAGTTTTGTAGTGCCCGGCAACACTACTGTCGGTCAACATCGTATGAGAATTAAGGCCGATGCTGGTTCGCTAAATCCTCTCCCATGTAGCACAATCTCGAATGGAGAAACAGAAGATTATACTTTAGAAGTCACTCCCTTACCTTGTGCCGATAACCCCACAAGCCTGAGTGCTATTTTCACCAGTCAAACTACAGCGACTATAAGTTGGGTTGCCCCAACACCGGCACCAAATAATGGTTATGATTATTATTATTCAACATCCGCAGTGACGCCAAGCTATTTAGCTACGCCAACCGGAAATGTGGCTACCGGCATAAACTTTATCAACCTAACAGGGCTTAATCCTGCGTTTACATATTATTTCTGGGTACGTTCTTATTGTGATACTATCAATGGCACAGGCGTTTGGATTGGACCCGTAACTTTTTCCCAATCAAATTGTACCTCCGGTAACGGATTTGGAACTACCGCTTTGGGATGCCCTTCAGTAACAGCCGGCGGTCTCAATTTAAATGGAGCTGACCCCGTTGCTTTAAACAGTTGTAATGCCTTAGGTTGTGTTGATATAGAAGCACAATACCTTCACTTAGGCGATACCTCAACTTATACAGTACAATCTATTCCTTATGCACCTCCATACCAATATGGATGCTTGGCGAATCCTTTGAGTATCAATACCGATGATGTTTGGTCTCCTATAGTCAACCTGCCATTTAACTTTTGCTATTATGGCAACAATTATAATAAGTGCTTGGTAAGCTCAAATGGTGCCATATCTTTTGATACTGTGAGCAATATCCCCGGAGGAGGTTCGGCTTGGAGTTTCAATAGTAATATTCCTAATCCGTTCTTGTTTAAGAATGCTATTTTTGGGGTTTACCAAGATATCCATCCTGGTGTTGGCGGAAATATTGGGTGGGAACTTATTACCCTAAACACAGGTTGTAGAGCACTGGTGGTTTCTTGGAAAAACGTACCGATGTATTTGTGTACCTCTATAAAATACACCGGAATGATGGTGCTCTATGAAAACACCAACATCATAGAAGTATACATTCAAGAAAAAACCCTTTGCAGTGGGTGGAATAGCGGAAATGCTTTAGTAGGCATACAAGATGCCACCGGAACTCAAGGAATCATGGCTCCTAACCGCGGAGTAGATGTTGATTGGGCTGTTACCAATGAAGCTTGGCGTTTTGTTCCTTCAGGGAATTCATTAACCTCAATCAAATGGCATGAAGGATCCGGAACCGCCGGACCTGTTATTGCCACTACCGATGTGTTAAACGTGTGTCCAACAACCACAACAACTTACACCGCTGAAATAACCTATTC
The DNA here is from genome assembly GCA_039804545.1 of Bacteroidota bacterium. Classification (GTDB taxonomy): domain Bacteria; phylum Bacteroidota; class Bacteroidia; order Flavobacteriales; family Flavobacteriaceae; genus Flavobacterium. Next base: position 13,335 of record JBDLVY010000080.1, read on the forward strand.
ATTATGCAACGGCACAACCTTAGTAGAAACCGATGAAACTATTGTAAGTGTTGGAGGCAGTAAAACTTGGAATGGTGCTATTGATACTGATTGGAACAATAGTATTAACTGGACACCTAACGGTATTCCTAATGGTACCGACTGTGTTGTAATTCCTCAAACTGCCAATAACCCTATCATTTCCGGAACCGGTTACAATGGTTTAGCGGGAACCTTATCTGTATTAAACAATGCTTCACTAACCGTAAATTCGCAAAATAACATCACAGTAACCAATTGGGTTGCAGTGCAACCTGACGGGACATTCCAACTTGAAAACAGTTCCAATCTGATTCAAATTAACAACGACCAAAATACCGGTAATATCCTCTATAAAAGAAATGCTAACATCAGAAGTCTAGATTATGTTTATTGGTCTTCTCCAGTAGCTGATTTTAACGTTGACAATATAGCATCTCCATTAACTGCAGGAGCTATATACAAGTGGAATACAACAGTGCCCAACGCTAATGGCGGACAAGGCAATTGGGAAAGTGCCTTTGGAGAGACAATGATTGCGGCCAAAGGATATATTGCCAACGGGCCAAATAGTTTTAGTGCAACTGTACCGGCTACTCTTTTTGGTCAATTTACGGGAGTTCCTAATAACGGTATTATCAACTATACCATTAGTCGAGGCGATGATGTTAACACTGTTTACCATCTTGGACTGAATGGTACAGAGATTACAAATTATAGTGACAATTGGAACTTAATAGGCAATCCGTATCCATCATCCATCAGTGGTGGTCAGTTCTTGTTTAATAATAGCAGTGCTATAGCTGGAAATATCAAACTTTGGACACACGGTAGTTTACCTTCCGTTTCCACAAGTCCGTTTTATGGAACCTTTGTTTACAACTACAGTCCAGGCGATTACCTGACATACAATTACACCGGTACGAGTTGTTGTCCTGCCGCCGGAGATGATGTTTTTATTGGTGCCGGACAAGGGTTCTTTGTGCAAATGAATGACGGGCCAAGTGCTACCGATGTGGTTACTTTTGATAATGCCTTGAGAAGTTCGAGTTATGTGAATAATATATTTTACCGAAATTCAGAGGATTCTCCAAGAGATTCATTTGTTGACATAGAGCGCCACAGGATTTGGCTCGACTTAATTGATGCAACATCAAAATCAGAGAGAACATTGGTTGGTTATATTGAAGGTGCAACTTCGGGTAAAGACAATTTTTTCGATGCCGCTACTCAATATACAGGAAGCCTTTCATTGTACTCTTTAATTGGCACAGAGAAGTTTATCATTCAAGGTCGCGCACTGTCATTTGACAATAAAGATGTGATTCCGCTTGGTGTAGTCATTCCCACAAGTGGCAAGTACACCATTGCTATTGGTGCCGTTGACGGATTGTTTAGTAACCAGAGTAGGGCCATTTATTTAGAAGACACCGTGACTAAAAAATTACATAATTTAAAAACAAAACCATATACGTTCAACGCAACGTCGGGCATATTCAATAACCGATTTAAATTGCGTTTCAGAGACCGAATAGAAACTGATAGAAATATTGAACAAAGCAATGTGGCAATTTATAGTGCCAACCATCAAATTTTTGCCGAATCATCAGTTGAGAAAATATCTGAATTGGTAGTGTTTGACATTGTTGGAAGAATAATTTATGAAGTAAAAAACATTAATAAAAATAATATTGTCATTGACAACTCGGTGACAAATAGTCAAACTTTGATAGTAAAAACCACCTTAGAAAACGGAGAAATCGTGACAAAAAAGATACTATTATAATGTTTAAATATTCATGAATTTTAAGCATAGAAATTAGTAATCTGTTAAAAATTATCAAAAAAATAGCTTTAATTTGTAGTAAACAAACAACAATATGCTATTTGACCCTAACGATCTTGAGTATTCGGCAGTGTACAAACTATTAACCGGTGCCATTATTCCAAGACCTATCGGATGGATTTCTTCCATTAGCGAAGAAGGCATCAATAACTTAGCGCCTTTTTCCTATTTCAATGCGGTTGGTGAAGATCCGCCTCATGTGATGTTTGCCGCAGGAAGAGGAAATAACACCAACAAAGATACGCTAAACAATGTGTTGGCTACCAAACAGTTCGTCGTAAATATGGTGACTGAAGAATTGGCAGAGCAAATGAATACCACTGCACAATCTGTTCCGTCTGAGGTTGACGAATTCGAATTGGCCGGCGTAACTCCAATCGCATCTGTTAAAGTTAAACCCATGCGCGTCAAAGAAAGTCCTATTTCTTTCGAATGCGAACTAGTGCACCATTACTTCCTTGAAGACCATAAAAACGGCGGTGCTTGTATAGTCATCGGACGCATCGTCATGATGCATTTTGACGACGAAGTGTTGTTAGACCATTACAAAATCAATTTAGAAACCTATAAACCCATCTCGAGATTAGCCGGTGCTAATTATGCCAAATTAGGAGAATTGTTCTCCATTAAAAGAGGCTAACCTTAGAACCTTTGAGCCTCAGAGCCTTAGAACCTTTAAAAAAAATGAAAATAGCAGTTATAGGCGGTGGTCCGGGCGGACTTTACTTTTCCATACTAACCAAAAAAGCAATGCCTCATTGCCAAATTGATGTGTACGAACGCAACAAACCCGACGATAGTTTTGGTTTTGGCGTAGTGTTCTCCGATGAAACTTTGGGCGAATTCCTCAAACGCGACATGCAATCGTATGAGTTAATTCGAAGCAAATTTGCCTATTGGGACGATATCATTATTGCGCGTGACGGACAAGAAGTGAGCATCGCCGGAAACGGTTTTTGCGGCTGTTCCCGAAAAACTTTATTAAAACTATTACACCAACGTTGTCTCGAAGAAGGTGTCAATCTTCATTTTGAGCAAAATATAGATGATATAAGTCAATACCAAGACGCCGACATTATCTTGGCTTCCGACGGTATTGCTAGTGGTATCAGAACCCAATACGAATCGGCTTTCGGGACCAAAATCACTTTAAAGAAAAACCGCTTTGTATGGCTGGGTTCAACCAAGCCCTTAGATGCCTTTACCTATTTCTTCCGAACTACTCCGCATGGCGTAATTGTAGCACATTCCTACCAATACGAAGAAGGCATGAGCACTTGGATCTTTGAATGCAGTGACGAAACATGGCAAAAACACGGGTTTGAAGTGACCAATGAAGCTGATACGATGGCCAAAATTGCTGAAATATTCGCAGCAGAACTCGACGGACATCCATTGATTTCGAACAAATCACATTGGCGTCAGTTTCCGCATGTAACCAATGAAAAATGGTTTCACAAAAATATCGTTTTGTTAGGCGATGCCAAAGCCACAGCGCACTACTCTATCGGTTCGGGAACCAAATTGGCTATGGATTCTGCTATTGGTTTATCCGATGCGGTAATTGCAAACCCAAACAATGTGCAAGCCGCATTTGAACAATACGAAAAAACCAGAAGAAACACGGTTGAAATGATTCAGTACGCTGCTTTAGTGTCTCTCGATTGGTTTGAAAATATGGATAGAAACAACCAACATCCTTTCTATCAGTTTGCCTTTGGCTGTATGACGCGCTCTAAAAAAGTAACGTTTGAAAACTTAAGACTACGCGATAAATCATTTACAGATAAAGTTTTAGCCGAATTCAATACCATTCAAAAAAGCACTAACCAAGAAATACCGGCCGCTTTCACCCAATTCCAACTACGCGATTTAACATTACAAAACCGTATCGTTATGTCTTCTATGGGACAATATTCAGCCGTTGATGGTAAAGTAACCGATTGGCATTTGGTGCATTACGGAAGCAGAGCAACCGGCGGTGTCGGACTAATTATTACCGAAATGACTGCGGTTTCTGAAACAGGACGCATCACTTTAGGTTGTGCCGGAATATACACTCAGGAACAATTAGTTGACTGGAAAAAAATAACCGATTTCATCCATCAAAATACCCAAACTAAAATCGGAATTCAGTTAGGCCATTCAGGTCGAAAAGGCGCTACAAAAAAACCTTGGGAAGGACAAAACGAACCAATTGATTTGCCATGGGATTTGATTTCGGCTTCGCCAATAGCGTTCAATAACAAACTTCCTGTTCCAAGAGAGCTGACTTCCGAAGACATGGATTTAATCGTTTCCCAATTTGTTCAAGCTACTAAAAATGCAGAAAGTGCCAGATTTGACTTGATTGAATTACAAGCCCATCACGGATTCCTATTAGCGTCTTTCCTATCGCCTTTGACAAACACCAGAACCGACGACTTTGGCGGAAATATAGCAAACCGTTTGAAATTTCCGTTGCGTGTTTTCAACGAAATGCGAAAAGCTTTTCCAAAAGAAAAACCTATATCCGTGAGAATCTCTGCTTCTGATTGGGCTCAAAACGGCATCACTGAAGAAGAAGTAATCACCATAGCTACCGCTTTCAAAAACGCCGGAGCCGATATCATCAACGTTTCTACCGGAAATACTGTGGCGAATCAGAAACCGCAAGTCGGCAGAATGTGGCAAACGCCTTTTGCAGATGCAGTGAGAAATACTGTTCACATTCCAACCATAACAACGGGTTACATTCAAGACATTGACCAAATCAACACCATTATTTTAAATGGCAGAGCCGATTTGGTAGCATTGGGCCGACCGTTATTAGCCGATGCCAATTTCGTTCGCAATGCCCAAGCCTACGAGCAATTTGAAGCAACCGATATTCCCAACCAATACAAAGCCGGAAGTTCTCATTTATATCCGTTGAAAGCCGCCGAAAGAAAGCAAACAGAAGGCATGAAAAAAGCCCTAAAACCAAAAAGCAATAAAAAGAATTAGAAATTAGGAATTAGGAATTACGACCCGAGGCGCAACCGAAATGTATGAAGCGAAGCGGAATAAATTAGGAGTTAAGAATTATGAAAAAGGATAATATTGTTCAAATAAAGAGTTATGCTTTTGCCATTAGAATAATAAAAACACATCAATTTTTATGCGAAAACAAAAAAGAATTTGTGTTGAGCAAACAACTCTTAAGATGCAGAACTTCTGTTGGTGCAAACATTGAAGAAGCCATTGGTGCGCAATCAGATAAAGATTTTTATGCAAAACCAACCATAGCTTATAAAGAAGCACGTGAAACTCACTATTGGATCAGACTTCTTAAAGATACCGATTATCTTACTGTAGAAGAATATAAGAGTTTATTAAAAGATATTGATGAATTGTTAAGGATAATTGGATCCATCCAAAAAACACTTCGTAATTCCTAATTCATAATTCGTAATTATTTATGAAACACTACGCAGACAATTTCGCTCACGAACATTTACCAAGTCCCGACTTGCAACCCGACTATATTTTCCTTGACTTACCGCAGTTCAACCAACCGGAAATGCTCAATTGTGTGGAAAGACTTTTGGACAACCATATCAAAGAAGGTCGTGGCAATAACATTTGTATTCGCACATTTGAAACTACTTGGACTTACCAAGATTTATTCGAAAAAGCCAATCAAATTGCCCATGTTTTAGTGGATGATTTAGGATTACAATCCGGCAATCGCGTGTTGATTCGTTCTGCCAACAACCCAATGATGGTAGCGGTTTGGTATGCCGTTTTAAAAGCCGGCGGAATCGTCGTAGCTACTATGCCTTTGTTGCGTGCTAAAGAATTAACCACCATAATTGATTGTGCCGAAATCTCTCACGCCATCTGCGACCACAGTTTGGCTGACGAAATGCATTTGGTCAAATCAGACTATTTAAAAAGTGTTTGTTTTTACGGCAATTCACAGTTGGAAGAGTTGATGCAAAACAAACCAACAACTTTCACCAATTTCCACACCAAATCGGACAGCGTCGCCTTAATCGGCTTTACCTCAGGAACAACAGGGTTGCCTAAAATGACGTCGCATTTCCACAAAGACATTCTAAACATTTGCGAAGCGTTTCCAACATATTCACTCCAACCAACAGCAGACGACATCTTTACCGGAAGTCCGCCACTCGGCTTTACTTTTGGTCTCGGCGGATTGGTTTTGTTCCCAATGTACTTCGGCGCTTCGACTTTCTTAATTGAAAAACCAAGTCCGGATATGCTTTTGCAAGCGATTCAAGATTATAAAATTACCATTTGTTTTACGGCACCAACCGCTTGGCGAATCATTACTACCAAAGTAGCAGATTTCGATATTTCCAGCTTGCGCAAATGTGTCTCTGCCGGTGAAACCTTACCTTTAAAAGTCTGGCAAGATTGGTACGATGCGACCGGACTAAAAATCATTGACGGTATCGGGGCAACCGAAATGTTGCATATCTTTATATCGTCAAATGAAGCCAACATGAAACCCGGCGCAACAGGTGTGGCCATTACCGGTTATGAAGCTAAAATTGTGGACAAAGAAGGAAACGCTGTGCCAACCAACGAACCCGGAAGACTAGTGGTTCGAGGCATCACAGGTTGTAAATATTTGAACCGAATTGACAAACAAAAAGAATACGTTGAAAACGGCTGGAATGTCACCGGTGATATTTTCCGCCAAGATGAAGAAGGCTATTTTTGGTTTGTCGCTCGTGGCGATGACATGATTATTTCTTCGGGGTATAACATTGCGGCGATTGAAGTCGAAAGCGTGCTTTTGACCCATGAAGACATATTAGAATGTGGAGTTGTTGGCTTACCCGATGAAGAGCGAGGCATGTTGGTTTGCGCCCACATTGTACTAAAAGAAAAAAGTAAAGCTACCGATAACATGAAGAACCATATTCAACACTGGTTTAAGGAAGTAGCTGCGCCGTATAAATATCCGAGAGTGATTTATTTTACCGAAAATTTGCCCAAAACAGAGACCGGAAAAATACAACGATTTAAATTAAAATAGCCTTTTTAGAAAAAAGAATAAAGAGAAAAGAAAATAGAAAAGATGAGCAACTATTTTACCAAAACAGAAAAAATACGTTTCAAACATGTCGATTACGCCGGAATTGTTTTCTATCCAAGATTCCTGGAAATGCTGAATGACTTAGTCGAAGATTGGTTCGAAGAAGCACTCAACCGACCTTTCTCCAAAATCCATGAAACCAATGGGATTCCGACTGTAGATTTGAAAGTCCAATTCAAAAAAGCGGCACGACTGGGCGAAGTCTTAACCAAGAAACTTTGGGTAACCAAACTCGGCGGCGCCTCTGTAAATTGCGGTTTCCGTTTTGAAGACAAACAAGGCATTACCTGTTTGGAAGGCGAAGTAACTTTGGTCAACGTAGCCATCAGCAACGGAAGAGACGCGATTAAAGCGGAACCTTTTAATGAGGAAATGAAAGCATTGATTTCAAAATATTTAATTGACTAATAATGGGAGATTTCAAAACCTTTATGAGCCTAACGGATCCTATAATCGCAGAAGAA
>JBDLVY010000081.1:0-3259 GCA_039804545.1 Bacteroidota bacterium
TACTCACCAGTTTAAATTTAGGAACAATGAATATTGATAGATTGAGTTGTGATAATAATGCATTGACAACTGTCCAAGCATCGCAAATTCTAGGCTTGTCTGAAGGCTATTTTGAGAACAATCAGTTAACTTCCTTAAACCTAAACAATGTTCCTGCGATTGACCGATTGGATATCTCTAATAATCTGATTACTACTTTTACGTATCCGCCAACAGTCATGAATTATTTCTATTGCCATGACACACCCATTACTGCCATTGATTTTTCTAATGCTACTCATGGATTTAAGAATATTTTTATCTATAATAATCTCAATTTGCAATACATAAATTTTAAAAATGGGGTAAATGAAGACTGCGTTTTATTGCCGTTTGATCCTAATGAATGTAATTTTTATTTTTCCAATATTCCGGCGTTGCAATTTGTTTGTGTTGATGACAATTTCGAAGCCTATTCGCTTGGCAGTATGATTCAAACGCCCAATGTCATTTTTTCGAGCTATTGTTCATTTACTCCTGGAGGAAGTTTCAATACGATAACAGGCAACATAAGATTAGACTTAAACGGTAATGGGTGCGACTCAAACGATAATCCAATGGTTTTTTTACCGGTGGGTTTTTCATCCGGTAGTTCATTGTCGGGCTTAACCTATACTAATAACCTCGGGAATTTTACCAATTATATTGCTTATGGTAATACAACCATTACCCCACAATATCAGCTAAATTATTTTACGATTAGTCCACCTAATTTCACTACCAACTTTACCGGAACCGGAAACACCGAAACGTTTGATTTTTGTATAATTCCAAATGGAGTTCATCCCGATTTGGATGTGATAATTACACCTGTAGGTCCGGCCCGTCCCGGATTTAATTCTACCTATAATATTATCTACAAAAACAAAGGCAATCAAGTGCAATCGGGAACCGTAGTTTTAACTTTTGAAGGAGATGTTTTGGATTTGGTTTCAGCCAATCCTAATTTCAATACCCAAAACACCAATACCTTGAGCTGGGATTTTAGCAATTTTATGCCTTTTGAAACAAGAACAATCAACGTTGTTTTTAATGTCAACACACCACAAGAAACGCCGGCGGTTAATATTGGTGATGTATTGGGTTTTAACGCAGTAATTTCTTCTGCCCAAACAGATGAAACACCAAGTAACAACCTTTTTGATTTTAATCAAACGGTTGTTGGTTCCTTTGACCCTAATGATAAAGCAGTGGTCGAAGGTTCTCAAATCAGTATTGCCAATGTAGGCGATTATTTGCATTACATAGTGCGTTTTCAAAATACCGGCACTTTTGCTGCCGAGAATGTGGTCATTAAAGACCTGTTGAGCAACAAGCTTGATTGGAATACTTTGGAAATGATGTCAAGCAGTCATCCGTTTAGGGCTACGTTGACACTTAGTAATCAATTGGAAGTATTTTATGAAGGCATCAATTTACCGCCATCTTCAACAAACGAACCCGGAAGTCATGGTTATATAGCTTTTAAAATTAAGCCAAAGAATACCATAGCGCTTAACGATGTGATTTCGAATACAGCAGAAATTTATTTTGATTATAATTTTCCTATAGTAACCAATACGGTATCGACTACGGTAGTAAATTTGGGTACCCATGATTTTAACAACAATAATATTGTTGTATTCCCCAACCCAACTGATAAAGTACTTACTGTAAGTTTGATCAATGGTGAATCAGCCCAACAAATCACTGTTTACAATACTTTGGGACAAAAATTACTAACGGTTTACAATACAACTGTTATTGAGGTAAGTACTTTATCACAAGGTACTTATTTCATCACAGTTGAAACGGCAAATGGGAAAGGGACAAAACAATTTATAAAGCTTTAGTTTATGAGATTTTTTCTTTTTTTATTATTGATTAGTAATGGTTTAGCCCAAGGGCAATCCGTTAAAGTTAATGATAGTGTCATTTTAAAAGACAAGTATGCCGATAACCTGAAATTCAGCAAAAAGCAACTAATTATACCTGGGGCATTGATAACCTATGGTGTTTATGCTTTAGGCAATGATTATTTGAATGAATTAAATTTAAATTTAAGAGAAGAGGTTAGAGAACATATTGATGAAAAAATTACGATTGATGATTTCTCACAATATGCTCCGGCTACATCGGTTTACATAATCAATGCTTTTGGTCCGAAAGGCAAGCACAATTTCAAGGAGCGAAATATCATTTTGGGCACCTCATTTTTATTGATGAATAGTGTTGTCTTACCCTTGAAATCTACTATAAAAATAACCAGACCTGATGGTTCTTCTAAAAATTCTTTTCCCTCCGGACATACGGCAACTGCTTTTATGGGTGCCGAATTTTTGTGGCAGGAATACAAAGACATCAATGTATGGTATGGCATCACCGGTTATGTAGTGGCAACCGGCACGGGTATTTTCAGGATTTATAATGGAAGGCATTGGTTTTCCGATGTAATGATGGGTGCCGGTATTGGCATATTGAGCACTAAAGTGGCCTATTGGATTTATCCCTACTTAGATAGAAAAGTTTTTAAGTCAAAAGAAAATACTTTGATGATGGCGCCGTTTTACAACGGAGAACAAATGGGTGTCGGAATGATGATAAACCTAAGGTAATTAGGTTTTTAGATAATTTTCCAGTTTTTCCTTGATATTGTTCAAAGGCGTTGCTATGGCATTCACATATTGGAAATTTCCTTCACGTTTGTTATCAATCGATAATTGAATTGGACAAGCTTCGCTTTGAATGGCGTTGACTTTAAACAAATTATTTTCGGGGTCATAAACCAAATAAGGTGCGCCCGAAGATCCAAATCGGAAATAACCTTTAATCAAATAACGCAACCCTTCTAGTAAGTAATTCCCACCAATGCGTTCTTGAAAAATACTAAAATGTTCCGTGTAGCCTTCAATTTGAGCTTTGTTGAGTAATTTACCAACTTCACTGGTTGGGGAACTTTGCAGGCAATAATACTGTGCTTGCTCATCGCTTAAAACAGCGTAATCAATTGCTAAGCTTGGTATCGCTTCAATGATTTCTTTTGGAGTGTTTACAATTTTATATAATGCAATATCATCGTTGTAAAAAGCTTCTGTTAATTCTACTTCTATCAGATAAGTATGTCTGTTAATGGCTGGTTCCGCAAAATAGTTGGCCGATGAAAAATGGGCTGAAAGTTCGGGTTTGTTATAAAAATCTTGGTCCTTGAATTGTACAATCAAATGCGCTTTACATACTCTTT
>JBDLVY010000082.1:0-6807 GCA_039804545.1 Bacteroidota bacterium
TTCTGATAGAACTTGGACAAAACTCGGTAGAAGAAAACCCTATTTTCTTGCTGGTGCTATTTTAGCTTCTGCTGCATTATTTGTAATGCCAAATTCTCCTGTTTTATGGTTTGCCGCAGGAATGTTGTGGATTATGGATGCTTCTATAAATGTTTCTATGGAACCTTTTCGGGCGTTTGTGGGCGATAATCTGCCCGAAAAACAGCGTACAATGGGATTTGCCATGCAAAGTTTCTTTATCGGAATTGGCGCATATGTTGCTTCAAAACTACCTTTAATTTTTACCTATTTCGGTGTAGAAAATACAGCGCCATTAGGCATTATTCCTGACTCAGTTAAGTACTCATTTTATCTTGGCGGTGTCGCTTTCATTGTAACTGTTCTTTGGACAGTACTTACTTCTAAAGAATATTCCCCGGAAGAAATGGAAGCCTTTGAAAAACAACAAGAAACGGAATTCAAAAAAGAAACTCATTCTGCAGAATGGTTTGCTTCCAATGCAAAATCACATTTAACAAAAGGTGTTTTATTTTTGATTTTAAGTGCTGTTTTTTCTTATACCATATTTCATTATGATTTAAAGAAAGATTTATATGTGCTTTCATTAGGCTTAATTGGATTAGGCGGATTAGCTATGTTCGTCTCAGGATTATTGCAAAATGCCAACAAAACAGACAATGGTTTTGTAACCATCATGAACGATTTTCAGTTTATGCCAAAAATCATGAAGCAATTGGCTTGGGTACAATTCTTCTCTTGGTTTGCTTTATTTTCTATGTGGATTTATACTACTCTTGCCGTTACACAACACATTTATGGCACAACAGACACTACTTCGGAAGCCTATAATAATGGCGCCAATCAAGTAGGCGAAATGTTTGCCAACTACAATTTAATTGCCGCTATTGCTGCTTTTTTGTTGCCTGTTTTGGCAAAATACACTAGTAGAAAATTTACACATTTCATCGCTTTAACTTTTGGTGGTTTGGGATTAATCTCTATTTATTTTATTAAAGAACCAACTGTTTTTACTATGGAATGGTTACCAATGATTGGCGTAGGTATTGCATGGGCTAGTATTTTGTCTATTCCATACGCTATGTTATCAGGCGCTTTACCTTCTAGTAAAATGGGGTATTATATGGGCGTTTTCAACTTCTTTATCGTAATCCCACAATTGGTTGCTGCTTCAATTTTAGGATTTTTAGTCTCTAGATTTTTTAACAGTGAACCTATTTATGCCCTATTAATTGGTGGCGCATCCATGATTCTCGCTGGAATTATTTCGCTCACCATCAATGACAAATCGAAAATTATTATTAATGAGTAAAAAAGCATTCATTTTCGACCTTGATGGAGTTATTGTAGACACCGCCAAATACCATTTTTTGGCTTGGCAAAAATTAGCTCAAGAATTAGGAATCGAATTTACCCCGGAACACAACGAAGAATTAAAAGGTGTTAGCCGCGTTCGTTCTCTTGACATCATTTTAGCGCTTGGAAATATTCAAGCTTCGCAAGAGGATAAAAACAGATGGTTAATCCAAAAAAACGAAGAATATCTATCCTATTTGGTAGATATGGACGAAAGCGAATTACTTCCCGGAGTAATCAACGTACTCGAATTTATTAAAGAAAAAAAACAACTGATTGCCTTAGGCTCGGCGAGTAAAAACGCCCGACCTATTTTAGAAAAAACTGGAATTTTGCATTTTTTTGACGCCATCGTTGATGGTAATGATGTAGCCAATGCCAAACCCGACCCGGAAGTTTTTCTAAGAGCAGCCAAATTAGTAAACGCCGACAACAAGAACTGTATCGTTTTTGAGGACAGCGTCGCCGGAATTCAAGCCGCTAATATTGCCAACATGATTAGTGTCGGCATAGGAGATGCTGAAATATTACAAGAAGCAAAATACAATTTTAAAGATTTTACGTTTATGGATCTTGCTTTTATAGAAGCACTCATCGACTAAAATTGAATGATAAAAGGACAATAAAAAAATTACAATGAACCAAGATTATATAAAACCGGACAACTGGTCGATTATTGAAGAAGGATTTGATTTAGACAGCGTAAAATCCTCGGAAAGTTTATTCAGCATCGGCAACGGTGCCATGGGTCAACGTGCTAATTTTGAAGAATTCTATTCAGGCAACACTTTCCAAGGAAGTTACATCGCCGGAATTTATTATCCGGACAAAACCAAAGTGGGCTGGTGGAAAAACGGCTATCCGGAATATTTCGCCAAAGTGTTGAACGCACCGGTTTGGATTGGAATCTTAATCGAAATCAATGGCGAAACGCTTGACATGGCTGCTTGTAAAATAACCCACTTCAGACGCGAACTGAACATGAAAGAAGGTTGGTACAATCGCTCTTTCTCTGCTATTTTAAACAACGGAATCGAAATCGACGTTAATGTTAGACGTTTTCTGTCTCTAGATATAGATGAGTTGGGCGTAATCAAATACGAAATCACCCCAAAAAATCAAGACGCTACTATCGTTTTCAAACCTTATTTAGACGCAGGTGTGCACAACGAAGATGCCAACTGGGAAGAGAAATTTTGGGAACCATTGGAAACCCAACACAACAACAATGAAGCTTTTGTCGTAGCACGTACTTTTAAAACGCATTTTGAAGTGGCGACTTATATGCACAACAGCATTTTTATCAATAACGAAAATCAAAACGCCGAACCAACATTTGTAGACACGACTTCTGATAAAGTTATTTTTACTTATGAGCAATTGGTTTCAAAAGGCCAAACCGTAGCCTTCCAAAAACTAGGAGGTTATACCGTTTCTATGAATCATGCTTCTGCCGAATTGATTCCCGCTGCGCAAAAAGTAATCGCAAAAGGTTTGGCTTTAGGCTACAATTCTTTATTGCAAAATCAAATCGAAGCTTGGGCCAAAATCTGGGAAATGAGCGACATCACTATCGATGGAGATGTGAAAGCCCAACAGGGAATTCGCTTTAATATTTTCCAATTGAACCAAACGTATTTAGGCAAAGATTCTCGCTTAAACATTGGTCCAAAAGGATTCACCGGAGAGAAATACGGCGGTTCTACTTATTGGGACACCGAAGCGTATTGTATTCCTTTTTATATGGCAACCAAAGACCAACAAGTAGCGCGAAACCTTTTGGCATATCGTTACAATCAGTTGGACAAAGCCATTGAAAACGCGGCCAAATTAGGCTTCAAAAACGGAGCAGCTTTGTACCCAATGGTAACCATGAACGGTGAAGAATGCCATAATGAATGGGAAATCACGTTTGAAGAAATCCACAGAAATGGTGCCATCGCTTTTGCGGTTTTCAACTATTACCGATTCACAGGAGATTACAGCTACATTCCGGAAAAAGGCTTGGAAGTCTTAATCGGAATTGCGCGTTTCTGGCACCAAAGAGCGACATTCTCTACGTATAGAAATCAGTACGTGATTTTAGGCGTAACCGGTCCGAATGAGTACGAAAACAACGTCAACAATAACTTCTACACGAATTATATTGCCAAATGGTGTATCGATTATACCATTGAGCAAATCGAAAAAGTAAAACAGGAATATGCTTCTGATTACGCAAGAATAATGAGCAAAGTAAAATTGGACGATACCGAAATCCAACACTGGAAAAAAGTAGCCGAGCACATGTATTTCCCATATTCTGAAGAACACGATGTGTATTTACAACAAGACGGTTTCTTAGACAAAGAATTGGTTAAAGTTCACGATTTAGACAAATCACAACGACCAATTAACCAAAAATGGTCTTGGGACAGAATCCTACGTTCACCTTATATTAAACAAGCCGATACTTTACAAGGTTTCTACTTCTTTGAAGATCATTTCACCAGAGAACAATTAGAGAAACATTTCGACTTTTACGAACCGTTTACTGTTCACGAAAGTTCGTTATCGCCTTGCGTTCACTCCATTCAAGCGGCTGTTTTAGGCCGAATGGAACAAGCCTATACTTTCTATTTAAGAACGTCTCGTTTGGACTTGGATGATTACAACAAAGAAGTAGAAGAAGGCCTTCATATTACCTCGATGGCCGGAACTTGGATGAGTATCGTAGAAGGTTTTGGCGGAATGCGTGTGAAAAACGATACCTTACATTTCGAACCAAGAATTCCGAAAGACTGGAATGGCTATTCGTTTAAAATCAATTTCAGAAACCAAATCCTAAAAATGGCTGTGCATCAAAATGAAACCAATTTTACCCTAGAAGGTGAAACAGCAATTTCGGTTTTTGTAAATGGCAAAGAAGTATTGGTAGAGCCGAATAGCTTGGTAACCGTATAATTTAAACAATCAAAACCCTTTCGGACACCATGCTGAGAGGGTTTTTTATTTACAATTAATCAAATGAAAAAACTACTCTTCGCTTTATTGTTTTCCTTTTCGGCTTTCGCCCAAATTGACAAAGTTGAACCTCCGTTTTGGTGGAATGACATGACGTACTCCGACTTACAGATTATGTTTTACGGCAAAAATATAGCCCAAAACCAAGTCTTAGTTTCCAACGACATCGTCATCAAAAACATCCAAAAAACCGAAAATCCGAATTACCTTTTTGTAACCATTGACACGAAAAATTGTCCGGCTCAGGATATTGTATTCACTTTTAAAAACGGTAAAAAATCGTTCACCCAAAACTATTCACTCAAATCAAGAAAAGAAAACTCCCGCTTCCGCAAAAGTTTCGACAGTTCAGACATGATTTATTTAATCATGTCAGACCGATTTGCCAATGGAAATCCAAGTAACGACAGCAATCCTGCACTAACCGACAAAGCCAACCGAAGTAACAAAGATGGTCGCCACGGTGGAGACATAGAAGGGATTATCAAAAACTTAGATTATCTTCAATCGCTTGGCGCTACAGCGGTTTGGCCTACGCCACTTTGCGAAGACAATGACGAAAGAGGTTCGTACCACACTTACGGCCAATCTGACGTGTATAAAATTGATGCGCGTTTCGGAACCAATGAAGACTATGTTCGTATGAGTGCTGAATTGCACAAACGCGGCATGAAAAACATCATGGACTATGTGACCAATCACTGGGGTTATAAACATTGGATGATGAATGATTTGCCAACATATGATTGGTTTCATCAATTTCCCGGCTTCAAACAAACCAACTTCAGAATGAACACACAATTTGATAGTAATGCTTCAAAGAGTGATGCAACATTGTACGCTGATGGTTGGTTTGTAAAATCGATGCCCGATTTAAATCAAAACAATCCTTTGGTATTAAATTATTTAATTCAAAATGCCATTTGGTGGATTGAGTATGCCGATTTAGACGGTTTTAGAGTTGACACTTATCCGTATGGAGATAAAAACAGAGTAGCCCAATGGACCAAAGCCATCACCGATGAATATCCAAATTTTAATATCGTAGGGGAAGTTTGGTACCACAATCCGGCTCAAAATGCCTACTGGCAAAAAGACAGTAAAATAGGTGCCATAGAAAGCTTTAACTCTAATTTACCGAGCGTTATGGATTTTACATTACAGGAAATCGCTAACGGTGGCGTCTTCAATGAAAACGAAAATGCATGGGATAAAGGAATGGTTAAAATTTATTCTAATTTCACCAATGATTTCATGTATCCTAACATAAATAATTTATTGGTTTTTGTTGAAAATCATGATACTGATAGATTTAATGAAATCTATAAAAACGATTTCGATAAATACAAAATGGCCATGACTTTAATTGCTACTATACGTGGTATACCCCAACTTTACTATGGTTCTGAAATTGGTATGTCAGGAAGTAAAAGTGTTGGAGACGGCGATATTAGAAGAGATTTTCCCGGTGGTTGGAATGGCGACACCAACAATGCTTTTACCAAAGCAGGCAGAACTGAAGAACAACAAAAATTCTTTGATTTCACCGCTAAATTATTCAATTGGAGAAAATCAAAATCTGTAATTCACCAAGGAAAAACTACACATTACGCTCCCGAAAACAACGTTTATGTATATTTCCGATATAGCGAAACTGAAAGCGTCATGGTAATTATTAATAACAACAATGAAACGCAAACGTTCAAAACAAACCGATTCCAAGAAAACATTAAAAATTACCAATCGGGGAAAGACATTCTCAACAATTCCATTTTGGATTTGAAGAATGATATTACCATAAATGGCAAATCGGTTTTGGTACTTGAATTGAAATAAATTAAAGCTTTAAGGAGTTAAGTGTGAATGTAAGTTTCATTAAGCCTTAACCAACCTTAATGCAAAATCTTAACTTCTTAATGTTAAAAGAAAAATGAAGAAATTTTTTCTATTACTGCTAATTACCTCTATTTCATTCGCCCAAAATGCCAATAGACATTACCTTTCCCACAGTTGGAAAAATAACCTTTTGGAAGTTAAAACCAGTGATGGAACTTATCGCATCAAACCGTATTCAGATAAAATTTTGGAGACTTCATTTATCCCCAATGGAGAAATTTTCAATGCCAATTCGCATGCGGTAATCAAAACTCCCGAAAAAGTAAAGGCGACATTTTCCAAAACAAACAGTTCTGTTTCGCTTTCTACTAAAGATATTACTGTAGTGATTAACAAATCGCCTTTCAGAATAACTTACTCCAACAAAGGCAAGGTCTTGCTATCCGAAAAAAACGGCTACATCAAAAAAGACAGCACTGAAATTTTACAATTCAATCTCGACAATTCAGAAGTTTTATTTGGCGGTGGCGCAAGAGCTTTAGGCATGAACCGTCGTGGGAATCGATTGGCATTATACAATAGAGCGCATTATGG
>JBDLVY010000083.1:0-5778 GCA_039804545.1 Bacteroidota bacterium
GGCACAGGTGGTTTTGCCAATGGTGCAACGGCAGCTCAAGTTACCAAAGTATTACAATACCACGTTACTACAGCTGGAAATGTGCGTTCAAGCCAACTATCGAACAATCAAGTTGTTCCTATGTTCACCAATCCAATTCAAAATACAACTATAATTTTAGGGACAGGTACTGTTGATGTTAGCGATACTGCTAATAACTTATCGAGAGTATTTCAAGCAGATATCCAAGCTTCAAATGGAGTAATTCATGGGGTAAATAGAGTACTTCAGCCTGCATTATAATAAGAGATTGCTATGAAAAAAGAGAAGCGCAGTTCCCACTGCGCTTTTTTTATGACCCTAATTCTAATGCCCTGTCGTTGGCTGCTTTCATAGCATCTACAATCGTATTTTGCAAACATCCCTTTTCAAAAACATGCAACGCACTTTCGGTAGTTCCTCCTTTGGAAGCCACTTTGGCAATCCATTCTTGGTTTGATAACGAATAACTGCTTTGAATGGCTACCGTACCCATAAAAGTCTGGTTAACCAGCAACTCAGCTTCTGATTCATTGAAACCTAAATCAACTGCGGCTTGTAACATTGGCCAAAAAATTCTGCTTTGGAATACCATTATTTGTAGCTAAAAATGAATCACTTCTCACCAAAACAAAAATATCATCGGGTTTGATAAATCTCGAACTGATAAAACTGTTGGCATAGGTTTTTCCCTTGTTGCCATAACCGATGATTAGTACTTTCATAACTTTAAAATAAAAAACTCTGTTTAAAGGTATATTTTTAAACAGAGTTTTGAAAATTTATGATTCGGAAATTATTTCTTCTTGTTTTGTAACGCTTTTTGCGCTTCTGCTTGTTCCATCATTTCACGCATCTTTCTTTGGAACTTGCCTTCTGTTTTTGGCTTGGCTTTGTTCTCCTGAATTTGCGCATGGATTTTATCGCTGTCGATAAAATATTTTTTAATCACCAACATAATTCCGATGGTAATCAAGTTAGAAATAAAGTTATACAAACTCAAACCTGAACCGTAGTTATTAAAGAACAACAACATCATAATTGGCGAGAGGTAAATCATAACTTTCATGATTTTGCCCATATCCGGCATGCCTTCTTGTGGTGGTTGCGCCATGGCTTGGTCACCCGAAGTCATTTTCATATAGAAGAAAATCGCAATAGACGCTAAAATCGGGAACAAACTTATGTGATCACCATAAACAGGTATGGTAAAAGGCAATTTTAAAACTTCATCAAAAGAAGACAAATCTTCTGCCCAAAGGAAGCCTTTTTGTCTCAATTCAATCGCTGAAGGGAAGAATTGGAATGACGCATACATAAACGGAATCTGAATCAAAGCCGGAATACAACCCGCCATTGGGTTCACGCCTGCCTTGTTATACAACTTCATGGTTTCCTGTTGCTTCTTCATTGGATCCTTTTTGAATTTTTCTCCAATTTCCATAATCTCAGGACGCAAAACTTTCATTTTAGCTTGTGACAAGAATGATTTAAATGTAATAGGCGACATCGCAATTTTAATTAAAATCGTAAAGATGATAATCGCAATACCCAATCCCATAAATGAACCTAAGAAACCAAATAATGGTATGAATATGAATTTATTTATCCAACCGAATATTCCCCAACCTAACGGAACAATATCTTCAATATTTTTATTGTAATCATTTAAAATTTTATAATCTGTTGGTCCTAAATACCAGTTCATCTTATAATCTAACTCTCCATTTTTGTAGGCAAGCGGTAATGTTGATTTAAATTGTTTGGTAAAAACTGTATCTATTTTATCATCATTAACTAAATCGGTTGAGCTTACTTTTGCATTGTCAATTGGTGTTTGAGACAACAAAATTGAACTAAAAAAGTGCTGCTTATAAGCAATAAAAGTAGCTTTTTCAAGGGCTTCGTCTTCTTGTTTTCCTAAACCGGCATAATCAACTTTTCCTTCTTTATGTTCAAAATAAATTTCGGCATAACGATTCTCGTAAGAAATACTTTTTTCGTTGCGATAAGTTTTCAAATCCCATTGCAAATCGGCAGTTTTTGAAGTAGTCAAAGCCGTATTTAAACCTTGCGTACGTATATCAAAATCAAGCATGTAATCGTTTGGTTTCAAGACGTATTTGTACTCCAAATAAGCATTTGCGCTCGACTTTAATTTCATCGACAACACTTGGTTACCATTTACTTTGGTCAAAGTTGGTTCAAAGAATAAATCTTTGGTATTCAACACTCGGTTGTCTTTGGTTTGCAACTGCAAGTTGAAATTAGCATTGTTGTTTTTAATTAACGCTACTAATTCTTTAGATTTTTTGTCAAATTTCTTGAAGTTTTTTAAAGTAGCTTCTGCAATATAACCGCCCTTATTGGCAATTTTCAGTACCAATAATTCGTTTTCAATCGTAGTAAATTCTTCTTTGGCTGAAGGTAAAGTGGCAGAGTAAGCAAAACTTCCTAAGGTTGCTTGTAGTTTTTGAATTTTAACCGAATCGGCTACCGTAGTATCGGTAATGGTTTGGGCTACTTCTTTGGTGGTTTCACTTTTTGACTTGGTTTCTGCCGCTTTTTCTGTTTTGGCTTTGGCCTGATTTTTTACTTCATCTTGTCTGTTACTGTACATCATCCATAGGATAATTACAAAGATTAAAGCAAAACCGATAATCGAATTAAAATCAAATTTCTTTTGTTCCATTTTTTAAATATTTGTCATAAGAAGCAACAAGGGATAAATTGTTACGCTTTATTTTTTATGTTTTACCATTGCGGCCACAAAGCTAACGAAAATTGGGTGTGGATTGGCAACAGTACTCTTATATTCCGGATGGTATTGAACACCGATGAAAAAAGGATGTTCCTTTAATTCGATGATTTCAACCAAACCTGTATCAGGATTGACTCCGGAAGCAATCAAACCGGCTGCTTCCAATTGTTTCCTGTATTCATTATTAAATTCATAACGGTGACGGTGACGCTCTTGAATTTGGCTTTTGCCATAAATTTCATAGGCCAAACTTCCTGCTTTAATATCACATTTCCAAGCCCCTAAACGCATCGTTCCGCCTTTGTCGGTAATGGTTTTTTGCTCTTCCATGATAGAAATTACCGGATGTTTGGTTTCCTCGTTCATCTCGGTTGAATTGGCTTCTTTTAACCCAAGGACGTTTCTTGCATATTCGATAACCGCCATTTGCATACCCAAACATATTCCGAAAAAAGGAATGTTGTTTTCACGAGCATAACGAACAGTATCAATTTTACCTTCTATTCCGCGACCGCCAAATCCTGGTGCTACCAAAATTCCGTCTAAACCTTGCAATTGTTCAGCAGCATTGGCTTCATCCAAATATTCCGAGTGAATACTAATAACGTTTACTTTCGTTTGATTCGCCGCTCCGGCATGAATAAAGGCTTCTAATATCGATTTATACGAATCTTGTAATTCTACGTATTTTCCAACCAAACCAACATTAACCGTTTGTTTCGGATGTTTTAATCTGTGTAAAAAAGTATTCCAGTTTTTTAAATCCGGTGCTGCTTTTTTGGGTAAGTTTAATTTTTTTAAGGCAACAATATCTAAACCTTCTTCCAACATCAAATTTGGCACTTCATAAATCGTTGAAGCATCGATAGATTGGATAACCGCTTCGCGTTTTACGTTGCAGAATAAGGCTAATTTTTGACGCAATTCGTCAGATATTTCATGTTCGGTTCTACAAACTAAAATATCGGCTTTAATTCCGCTTTCCATCAAGGTTTTAACCGAATGTTGGGTTGGCTTTGTTTTTAATTCTCCGGCTGCCGCCAAATAGGGAACTAATGTCAAATGGATGACTAACGAATTGGATTCTCCTAATTCCCATACCAATTGGCGCACCGATTCGATATAAGGCAACGATTCGATATCGCCGACCGTTCCACCGATTTCTGTAATTACTATATCAAAATTGCCTGATTGCCCTAGCAATTGCATTCGGTCTTTAATTTCGTTGGTGATATGAGGGACAACCTGAACTGTTTTTCCTAAAAACTCACCTCTTCGCTCCTTTTCAATTACAGAAAGATACACTCTACCGGTAGTAACATTATTTGCTTGCGAAGTAGGAACATTTAAGAAACGCTCATAATGTCCTAAATCCAAATCAGTTTCCGCGCCATCATCCGTTACGAAACATTCTCCGTGTTCGTATGGGTTTAAAGTTCCTGGATCAACATTGATGTAAGGATCAAACTTTTGTATGGTCGTTCGATAACCTCTAGCCTGTAGTAACTTGGCCAGAGAAGCTGCGATGATTCCTTTTCCTAAGGAAGATGTCACACCGCCGGTAACAAAAATATATTTTGTTTGTGTTTGGTTCATTGTAAATTATGTTGTTGTGTTGTTGTAAAAAACGAGGCAAAAGTACGATTTAATTTGAAGATTTGAGAATTTGAAGATTTGAAAATTATTATTTTTTAGAATTGATAAAATGCAATTATTACATCTTCAAATTTTCAAATTATTCCATTTTCAAATCGGCTTAGGATATTGCTTTTTGATATTGCGCACCAATTCTTCCAAGCCGTTTAACTTGAGTTCGTAAACAAGTTGCAGTTGTTCGCCTAATTGTCCTTTTGGGAAACCTTTTTGTGAGTACCAAACCACATAATATTCGGGCAAGTCAATGAGATAATAGCCTTCATATTTACCGAAGGGCATTTTAGTGTGGGCGAGTTTGATGAGGAGTTTTTGTTGGTCGTTCAACATTACTTCCAATTAAAAACAATTTCCCTTTTGATATCAGGATGTAGACTGAAATGCACCGGACAAGTTAATGCCGTTCTTTCCAAAATGGTTTTGGTTTTTTCATCGGCATCGGCATGCATCTCGAAAGTCACATGAATTTCGGAAATTCTTCTTGGGTCAGCAGCCATAATCTTAGTCACTTCTGCGGTTGAACCTGAAAAATCGACGCCCATTTCTCGCGCTTTGATTCCCATAACGGTAAACATACAACTGGCGAACCCGTTGGCAACTGTATCGGTTGGAGAAAAAGCTTCTCCTTTTCCATTGTTGTCTAATGGCGCGTCAGAAATGATTTCGCTTCCGGATTGTAAGTGTATGGAAGACGTTCTTAAATCTCCCAAATAAGTAACTTTGGATGTAGGCATTATAAAGCTTCTTTGATGGTTAAATCGGCATCATAATACAAAATATAGATTCCGTTATTAGAATAACCGTAAGTTGTGTTTTGGTTATAATCGAATTTGTTTTCTATTTGCTCAGAAGCAGCTGTTTGAATGGTTTCTTCAAAAGTCTTTTCCTGAGACAAACGCAACAAAGTATCAAAAGTCACATCAAAACCTCTGATGGCATATTGATTTGGAATGATTTTATTGAGCTTTTTATATTTCGCATCAAACTGATTGGCTTCAACCGTTTCGTTAGGCCTTGACAATGACGGATAAAGCAATTTCAATTTAGTCAAACGGGTTAAAGATATTTCTTCAAAATCAAGGGTTTCATTAGGTTCCATAATAACCAATTGCACTTGATAGTCTTTTTGTGCAGCCAACATCGCATTGGTAATAGACAAGATCATCCCGGTGCTTTCAGAAGCCAAGAGTACATAATTCATTTTATCTTTTTGAAGATGCACCCGCAAACTATCGGTTACAAAACTTCCTTTGGCAGTCAAACCAACCAATTTGGTATCGCTCTGCATCTCCTGAATGTATTGTTTAACGCTTCCTTTTTTGGCGTCAACTATGGCGATAATATTC
>JBDLVY010000084.1:0-3175 GCA_039804545.1 Bacteroidota bacterium
CTCATTTAAGATAGGCAATCCCAAATGCGAATCGACATTCGTATTTCCATGACCCGGAAAATGTTTCAAACAGCCTAAAATACCTGCATCCGACATGCCTTGTAAATAAGCCGATGCAAAAAGGGCAACTTTTTCTTTGCTTTCGCCAAAAGAACGGTACCCAATTACGGGATTATTTGGATTGTTATTGATGTCCGCCAAGGGCGCTAAGTTGTACTGAATGCCAGCGGCTTTTAAATCCATTCCGATTTGTTTGCCCACTTGGTACACTAAATCAATTTCAGACTCAGGCAAAGCGCCTAAGGTAATAGCATAGGGATATTGCGGTGTTTTTTCAATGCGCATCGCCAAACCCCATTCGGCATCAATACTCATTAAAAGGGGAGTAGGAGCACATTTTTGATACCGAACAATAAGCTCTTTTAATTTGGCATAGCTGTCATCATTAAAAATGACTTTCTGTTTGCTTTCGTAATTCGTAGCGGCACTGGCGCGACTATGGAAAAAAGTCAAACCACCTATGTTGTGATTTCGAATTAAAGCCTCGGTAGCTTGAATGTTTTCTTCTGTATCGTTAATAAAAACGGCAGGAAAGAAAAATTGTCCTATTTTTTGTTCTAAAGTCATGATTGTCTTTACTGATTGATTTCTGATTTTTTTCCGAAATCAGCTGGAAACACTAAAAATCGAGAAATAAGTACACCTGGTACAGTAGCTATTAGAACCCAAATAAAGAAATTGCCATAGCCTAAATATTCTTGTATGTATCCGCTTACCATTCCTGGCGCCATCATTCCCAGTGCCATGAAACCCGTCGCCAATGAATAGTGAGAAGTTTTCGATTCGCCTTCAGCAACAAAAATTAAGAACATTAAAAACGCAGCGAAGCCAAAACCATAACCAAATTGCTCTACAACGACCACTAAATAAATATAAATAGTATTTTCTGGATGAAAATGAGAGAGTAAAATGAATCCAACAATAGGCAGGTGCATAATTAAAATCATTGGCAACATCCATTTACCTAATCCATGCTTTGAAATTGCTATTCCTCCTAATGTTCCTCCAACAAGTAAGGCAATTACCCCAAAAGTTCCATAGATTATTCCAACATCTTCAGTAGTTAATCCCATGCCTCCAGCTTCTTTAGGATCAATTAAAAAAGGAGTTAACATTTTCATTAATTGGGATTCGCCCAAACGAAATAAAAGGATAAAAGCCAAGACAATACCGATTTGTTTCTTCTTGAAAAAACTAGTAAAAACAGTAATAAAGTCTTTTTGCTGTTCTACTGCATCCTCCGATGTTTCATTTTCTGATACTGGTGTGGTCAATAGATTGTAAACAGTAATTGTTGCCATAAGCAAACCAACAATAATCATGGTATACGACCAAGCTTTTGTTTTATCTCCGAATTCAGTCTCTAAATACCCGCCAATAATGACAATTAACCCATTTCCGGTGAGCATGGAAAGGCGATAAAAAGTACTCCTAATTCCTAGGAAAAAGGATTGTTGGTCTTTGGAAAGTGACAGTAAATAATACCCATCTGTAGCCACGTCATTGGAAGCAGAAGCAAATGCCGCAACCCAAAAAATAGCCAAACTCAGAAAAAAGAAATGGTTCATCGGAATGGTAAATCCAACTATTAAAAAAGCGATAGAGATGAGCAATTGCATGCTTAAAAACCACTTTCTTTTGGTACTGTGCAAGTCAATAAACGGACTCCATAATGGTTTAATTACCCAAGGAAGATAAAGTAAGCTAGTATAAATTCCAATATCTTCATTACTGATCCCTAAGTTTTTATACATGATTACGGAAACTGAAATAATAATCGCATAAGGAAACCCCGAAGCGAAGTTTAAAATGGGAATCCATAGCCAAGGGTTTTTCTCTGCTCTCATTGTTGTAAATTAATTAGTTTTTACCAATGATTTTGGTAATTGTGTATTGATTTCTTTACTTTCATTTCCGTAATAATCGATGTAGGATAAAGCAAAAATAGACTTGTTTTCTAATAAGGCAATTGGCACACGAACCGACAAACGATTAGTGTTTTTGTTTACCAAGAATTTATCGATGATGTGACTTGGGTCATCACTATTTATGTCACCACTAGTATCAGTACCGTAAAAAACTACATAACGTACAGGATTTCGTGTTGGTTGTAATGAAATAACCAACTCATCTTTATCTTTAATAACACTACTTACTCTAGGTACATCAAAAACTAATTTTTTGAAATTGGGAACGGGAGCCGGAATAGCGTGGTATTTGTATTGATTTTCGGCTAGTAATTGCGTTACTTCTTGGTTTTTATTGAGGAACCATTTGGCACTAAAAAACGCATTGCCTTGAACATTATTAAAACTACGTGAATAATCGATTTGATTCGGAATTTCAAAAGGAGAATCCCAACTCTTATCCGAATCTGATTTAATTTTATAAGATCCGTTTCCAATATAAATAGCTGTGTTTTTTGAGTTTTCAGACCACCATTTCAGCAATTTACTGTACGAAGCTTTTGGGTGATTGAAACTCCAATACAATTGAGGTAAGATATAGTCAATCCAATTATTTTCCATCCAATGTAATGGATCTGCAAATAAATCATCATAATTGGTTTGTCCTGCTTGTGTATCAGAACCTCTTGGATCGACTGATTGATTTCTCCACACTCCAAAAGGACTTATGCCAAATTGCACCCACGGCTTAATTTTTTTAATACTGGTTGCAATTTGTTGAACAAAAACATTCACATTATTACGTCTCCAATCCGCTAATTCCAATCCATTAGAATATTTGTTGAACGAATCAGTATCATTAAATTTTTCACCATCAACGGTATATGGGTAAAAATAATCATCAAAGTGTACGGCATCGATATCGTATTTTTTGACTACTTCTTCTACCACTTTTGTCAAATGGTTTTGTACTTCTGGCAATCCAGGATTGTAGTAATATTTACCAGCATATTTTATCATCCATTCAGGATGTTGAATCAGGTCGTGTTTTTTGCTTACGATTTCTAAATTGGCACTAGAAGTAGCTCGATATGGATTTAGCCAAGCATGAAATTCAAATCCGCGTTGGTGAGCTTGATTAATCATCCATTCTAATGTGTCGTAGTAAGGTGAAGGCGCTTTTCCCTCTTTTCCAGTCAGATTTCGCG
>JBDLVY010000085.1:0-3035 GCA_039804545.1 Bacteroidota bacterium
AACGGACCAGACGGTTTTTTAGGATGAATATATACTCTCTTCCCTTTCTCGTCTATCGTTGAGATACTATCTCTAAAACTTTCATCCGGTAGGTTGGTTTCCATTTTGTTGTTGGATTAATGATGCAATTCAGATTATTTTACCGCTACTTTAGTGGTGTCTGTTGTGGCAACAGCTTCCGATTTTACGGCTTCTTCTACCCATTTTTCCCCTTCAGCAGGTTTTCCACCTGCAGGTTTTGTGCCTTGTAAACTTAAAACATAGCTGGCTACATTTTGTACTTCTTTGGTACCCAAAGTTTTGGCCCAACCCACCATAGTAGGATTGTTTTTACTACCTTCTGCAATTAGTTTGAAAACGTTTTTAATACCGCCACCGTTAATCCAGTGGTCATCGGTTAGATTCGGACCAACAAGTCCACCTCCATCGGCTTTGTGACAAGCGGCACAAGCATTGGTGAAAATTTCTTTTCCTTTGCCCAAACTCGCTGCATCGGTGAGTAAAGTCACTTGGTCTAAAGTGATTTCTTCTTTAGGCGAATTCAATTTATTTTTTTCGATTTCAATATTGGCTGCAGCCACTTCTTGATCATATTCCTGCGCTTGAGTATATTCATCAATTACATGGAATCTTACCAAATAAATTACTCCGAAAATGATGGTGGCATAGAACAATTTTACCCACCATGGCGGTAAAACATTGTCTAATTCTTTGATACCGTCATAATCGTGGTCTAACATCACATCAGCTTCTTGCTCTATCGATTTAGAGCGGGTCATGCTCTTTATAAGGTTTTGAACCCATTGGCTTTCTGTGAAAGAAACAGATTGAACTTCTTCCAATTGTTTGCGTTGCTCATCGGTTAACATATGGTAAGTTACTTTGTCGACTGCGCTAACCACAATTTCAATGGCTACCAACAAAAACAAGAAGACTCCCAAAAACAAGGCTACCATAGGAAACTTTATAAAAGCCGGACGGTCACCTGAGTCTATAAAATATTCCATAGCGCCTAAAACAATGGCAAAGGTCAATGGAACTCTTACGTATGATGGAATTAATTTTTTCATTTTTATACTTTTTAAATTGGACTCATTAGTCTTCCAATGGAAGGTTGCTTACTTTTTTGATGGTTTCTTTACTGTAGGTCATTGCCCAAACTGTGAACAAGACAAAAGCGGTAAAGAAAATTGTCAGTGAAATAATCGGGTAGATTTCTACTCCAGTAATTGTTTCTAAATTGTGTTTGACAAATTTTAACATGACATTTATTTTTTAGATTTTACTTGAGTATCAGTTCCTAATCTTTGCAAATAAGCAATCAAGGCTACAATTTCTCTGTCTTTCAAAGGAACCGGTGCATTACCGAAAGCTTTTTTGATATCGGCATTGGCCAATAATCTGCCTTCAATTTTAGCCGCTTGTTCCTCAGAAATTTTGATTGCATTGGCTACTTCTTCTTTAGAATATGGTACTCCTAAAGTCACCATCGCTTCCATTTTGGCTTGTAAAGTTGAATTGTCTAATTCATTTTTAATCAACCATTGGTATCTTGGCATGATAGAACCCGGAGAAATACTTTGCGGATCATACATGTGATTGAAATGCCAAACGTCATCTCTACCACCATTAAATGGTTTGCCAGGAACACCTTCACGTGCTAAATCCGGACCGGTACGTTTAGAACCCCAAAGGAATGGGTGATCGTAAACATTTTCTCCTGATTTAGAGTACTCACCATAACGCTCCACTTCTGATCGGAACGGACGAATCATTTGAGAGTGACAGCTCACACAACCTTCTCGGATGTACAAATCTCTACCTTGTAATTCAAGCGGAGTATACGGTTTTACTGCTGCTATAGTTGGTATATTAGATTTGACTAAAATTGTTGGCAAGATTTGGATTAAACCTCCAATTAATATCGCAACGGTAGTATAAACCATGAATCTTACCGGTTTTCTTTCTAACCAAGCGTGCCATTTTTCTCCTTTCAAACGATTCGGACTAATCACTGCCAAGGCCGGAGCTTCAGCCGGTTCGTCTTGAATTGCAGAACCTTGTTTTACAGTTTTCACAATATTGTAAACCAAAACAATCACACCAACCAAATACAAAGTACCACCGATGGCGCGCATCCAGTACATTGGCATAATTTGGGTTACGGTTTCTAAGAAGTTACCGTATTGTAATGTTCCGTCGGGTTTGAATTGTTTCCACATAGAAGCCTGAGTAAATCCGGCTACATACATTGGTAGGGCATAAAGGATAATTCCTAAAGTTCCAATCCAGAAGTGGAAATTGGCTAGTTTTTCAGAATATAATTTGGTTTTGGCCATTCTTGGAATCAACCAATACATCATCCCAAAGGACATGAATCCGTTCCAAGCAAGCGCCCCAACGTGTACGTGGGCAATAATCCAATCGGTAAAGTGGGCAATGGCGTTTACGTTTTTCAAAGAAAGCATCGGACCTTCAAAAGTGGCCATCCCGTAACCGGTAATCGCTACTACGAAGAATTTCAATACCGCATCGGTACGAACTTTGTCCCAAACCCCGCGAAGCGTTAACAATCCGTTGATCATACCACCCCAAGATGGCGCAATCAACATTACGGAGAAAACTACCCCAAGGTTTTGTGCCCAATCTGGTAAAGAAGAGTACAACAAGTGGTGTGGTCCTGCCCAGATGTAGATGAAGATTAAAGACCAGAAATGAATGATCGAAAGTCGGTAGGAATACACCGGACGATTAGCCGCTTTTGGCACAAAATAATACATCATTCCCAAGAACGGCGTAGTTAAAAAGAAAGCCACTGCATTGTGTCCGTACCACCATTGTACCAAAGCATCTTGTACTCCGGCATAAACTGAATATGATTTTAAAGCAGAAACCGGTAATTCGAAACTATTGAATATGTGAAGTACAGCTACAGTAACAAATGTGGCTATGTAAAACCAAATCGCTACATAAATATGGCGTTCTCTTCTTTTGATAATCGTACCAATCATATTGATTCCGAATACTACCCAAAT
>JBDLVY010000086.1:0-11453 GCA_039804545.1 Bacteroidota bacterium
GGCCGGATCAGTAACTTTAGGAAATGGCGTAATAATTGGCGGAAGTGCTTCAATAAAAGACCATACAAACATTGGTAATGGTGCTATTGTTGGCGCAGGCTCAGGTGTTACCGGAGATGTAGAAGCCGGAAAAACAGTATTGGGATATCCTGCGATTGATGCCCGTGATGCTTTAAAACAATGGGCTATTTTAAAAAGATTGGTAAGAGACAGTAATAAATAATTACGAATTTGAAATTACGAATTACGAAGAGATAAATAATTCATAATTTATAATTCGTAATTCGTAATTATACTTTATATTTGCAACGAGGATTCCGAAAGGGAGTTACACCTCACCGCATTAGTCGATCGCTCCAGATCGGCTTTTGTACTTTTATAGAAGTAAGAAAGCCCAAAGTAGATGACTATTTTGGGCTTTTTTTTATTAACTTTTACCACATAGAGTCATAGAAAAGAATGAAATATATGATTCTAAATGGTGGTAATTTATAGTACTTCTTTCAAGAAATCTTTTAAAGCAGTCCACGAACGTTTATCGGCTAATTCATTGTATGCTGCGCCTTTACTATTGTCGCTTCCGGCATCTTTGTGGGTAAAAGCATGAACTGAATTCGCATAATAAACCATTTGCCAATCGGCGCCTGAATTTCTCATTTCGGTTTGGAATGCCTCTACTTCATCTTTGGGAACAAAGGGATCATCAGCACCGTGAAGTACTAAAACTTTTGGGTTAATTTTACCAACAGCTCTAGTAACATCCTTACCTAAACCGCCGTGAAAAGAAACCACGCCTTGTACTTTTAAATTGGCTCTAGCCGCTTCAATTGCACCGGTTCCGCCAAAGCAATAACCCATTACAACGATTTTATCGGGATTGGCACCCAATTTAACGAGTTGGTCTAAAGCTAATTGGATTCGCTTTTGGTATTCAGCATAATTTTTTTTGTAAAAGCCTGCATTTTTTCCGGCTTCGCCGCTGTTTTTAGGACGATTGTCTTTTCCGTAAATGTCAGCCACGAAAGAATAATAACCCAGTTCAGCTAATTTTTCTGCGCTTTCTTTAGAATGGTCATCAATGCCAAACCAAGCGGGTAAAACCAACACACCGGGTTTGTCTTTCAAGTCACTTTTGGGTTTGATACCAAAGCCACTTAACGCTTGTTCTCCATCTTTGTAGTCTACCGGTGTGAGTTGGGCAAAGCTATTTAACCCTAATGACAACACTATAGCCATGATAATTGATTTTAATTTCATAGTAATTGAATTTATTGACTATAAAATTAGCGATTAATTGGTGAAAAAAATTAATACCATCGTAAATAAAAAAAGCATCCAATACTGAATGCTTTTTAATTGCTATTTCTTCTTTTTAGAGTTTGACTTCTTTTTGTCGTTGTCCTTTTTTGCTTTTGTTTTAGCTTTAGCTTTTTTCTCCTTCTCTTTTGCTTTTTCTTTTTTGGCCTTGGCTTTTTTCTTGGCTTTTTCTTTTTTCTCTTTTTCCTTTTCCTTTTTCTTTGCTTTTTCTTTTTTAGCCTTCTCTTTTGCTTTTGCTTTTTTAGCTTTTTCTTTATCA
Source organism: Bacteroidota bacterium (assembly GCA_039804545.1). Taxonomy (GTDB): domain Bacteria; phylum Bacteroidota; class Bacteroidia; order Flavobacteriales; family Flavobacteriaceae; genus Flavobacterium. Next base: position 1,577 of record JBDLVY010000086.1, read on the forward strand.
GAATCTTTCATAACTTCCTTTGTTTCTTGGTTAATAATACTCACTGAAACCTCTTCATTGCTAGTGTCAACATTTTCAGCTTTTTTGGGTGTTGTAGTTTTTCTTGGAGCAACTGCTTTTGGAGTTGTTGATGTTTTGACAACAGTAGCTGTTCTTCTTTGTGGTGCAGACTTTGGTGTTTCAACTTTTGCAACCTCTTCAGTTGGTGTTTGATTTACCAAATCAGAATTCACTTCCTGAGTTGTTTCGTTAGCCTTTTCATTTCTTTTTATCATTGTATTTTTATTTGTAATTAAATTTAATGTAAACTATATGTTAATTTAATGTAAACAAAAGTAATGTATAAAAACATATCCCAATGTTAAGTTTTCATTTTAGGCTAAAACTTAACATTGGGATATGTAAAAAGAGTCTTATAATATCAGATTCCTATTTCAACTTGAAAACGCAAATACCAATTGCTTTTGGAACTACCGTCAAAATATTTCAACGTGTCATAATTCAATTCGGCCTGCAATTTAAAAGAGTGTTCCCAAATGTATTTGGTCATACCTAAAGCATACCCTCTGGTATTGGGCACCAAAGTCTGTATATCATTACCAACATTTTGAGTAGAATATCGGGCAATGAATTCATAGTTAGATTTTGTATTGTAACTGGCTTGGTAGTCAAAACCGTTACCAACAAAGACATAATTGCTTTCGGTAATATCATCAGGATTAAACGTTAATGCGTTATCGTTGGTGGTTCTCGACATATAACTCATCATCGCAGCCCAGCCATTGTATTTAAACATGGCGTCTAACAACACCGATTTCATGGTTCTTCTTTCGAATAAATCATTTCCTAATTGCCCTTGTGTACGTTGGGCATGATTGTTTTGGTGAAAAGCACCTGAAAATAATAATTTTGGTTTTTTCTCGCGAATCAAATCACCTTCAAAGTAAGTTCCGTCTTTGGTAAAAGCACCTAAAGGCATTAACTCAACTTTTCCTGTTACGGCAATTCCGTCATCTGCTTTACCGGTTTGGTTTCTTCCTTCGCCACCAGAAATTGCGGTTTTCAAATTATATGAGAATTGGTCTTTGAATTCATTCATGTTATGAACTTGAAAACCAAAATCCCTATCAATGGTAAACTTAGCGTTATTGATAGTTCGGTCAGTAAGTTGCAAACCTCCCGATGAATTGACACGTTGGCGGTTTCCGGGTAATTTAGTTTGTCCGAAACTAATGTTCCAATTTTTACTAGGCCTATAAAATACTACTGCATCTCTAATAATATTGATGTCTTCGCCTTCTTTTACTTCTCCTACATCTCCGGGAGCAAAAGATAATTGAATCACGTATAAAAATTTCGGATTTCCAACATAACCATCAAAACGCAAACGCAAACGACGCACTTGCCCATCATATGCACCAGCTTCTCCATCATTTTCTATGTAAGAAATTCGATTTTGCATGCGAAAACGTATATTCAATTGGAACAAACTATCAGGAGAAGTCATCCCGATACCTTTTCCGAAGCTGTAATAGGGCAAAGCCGAAAGCTTGACATCATTGTCATTTTTTGTTTGTTCTATGGTAATCTGAGCTGATATTGAAACTGATACCAGCAAAGTAACAATCAGTAATATTTTTTTCATCTTAGTCATTTGATGTATCCCATTTTTATATCTATTATTCGATTATAATATTAGTGAAATAATAGCAATGCCTAAATAATTGGTCATAAAAAAAGCCAACTAACAGTCGGCTTAAATATATAAAACTTAAATAAAGAGTTTTAGTAAATAATAAACTATAGCTGCTAAAACGGCTGAAACCGGAATGGTTAATATCCAAGCCCACAATAATTTTACTGTTACACCCCAACGAACGGCTGAAACCCTTTTGGTTACTCCAACGCCAATAATAGAACCTGTAATGGTGTGCGTAGTTGATACCGGAATTTTAAAATGTTCGGTGGAGAACAATGTCAATGCACCCGCAGATTCAGCAACAACGCCTTCAAAGGCAGTTACTTTAGTAATTTTGGAACCCATGGTTTTTACAATTTTCCAACCTCCGCTAAGTGTTCCTAAAGCAATCACGGTATAACATGTTAACGGAATCCAACCCGGCATATTAGCAGCAATACCTTTGTCTTCATCCGGTAATACAACGTTCAAATCTAACCAACCAGAAGATAAATCACCGTGTTGCGGATTCATTTTAATATAGACCGCTACGGCCGCAGCAATAATACCCATAACTTTCTGGGAGTCGTTTCCACCATGACCTAAACTGAAAGCTGCCGAAGACAACAACTGCATTCTTTTTAATACTTTCTCTGCTTTGGCAGTTGAAAAACTACTGAAAACCAAGTTGAAAATTGCCAAACTGTAAAAAATTACGGCCACTAAAAACCACTTAATATTAGCAGGTTCAGTAACAACGCTCCAAAAATGACTATCAAATCTTGGTTTCTTAACATGGTCATAAGTTACCATTACTGAAGATAAGAACCAGAACACCAATAGCATTAAAACCACAGTCAACACTTTTGGCCAAACATTCTTTTTAGAAGAATACATTAACCACAAGGAGATGAAATAAGAAATAATCATTCCCAATAGTGGTGCAAAAACTATAAACAAAATTACAATCAATACCCCTGACGGCAATAATTCGCCTTCTTTAGCATCTTTTAACCAGTTTACAATTTTAAATCCAGCATGTTCAGGATCGGTAACATCTCTGAAACCATGTGCAATAGCGGCTCCGGCGAATCCACCTATTAAAGTGTGTGAAGATGAGGACGGAATTCCTTTCCACCATGTGATTAAGTTCCAAATGATAGCAGCTATTACTCCGGCCAAAATCACCGTCAAGTCAATACTGCTGGTGTGAGCTGTTTTGGCTACGGTATCGGCAACTCCAAATCCAAAAACCCAATAGGCCATGAAATTGAAAAATGCTGCCCAAAGTACGGCCTGAAATGGCGTTAAAACCTTAGTCGCAACAATCGTGGCAATAGAATTGGCTGCATCGTGAAAACCATTGATGTAGTCAAAAACTAACGCAAGAAAGATGATAATTAGTAATAAAGTAAAATCCATAAAAAGTTGATTTTATTAAAACTGTTTATGAATGTTTTACTGAAATTTGTTCCATTACGTTGGAAACACTTTTACACTTGTCTGAAGCGGATTCCAAGGCTGAAAGCACTTCTTTGTATTTGATAATGTTTTTAACATCAGTTTCATTTTCGAAAATATCAGCAACCGCTTTGTCAAAAACTGAATCTGCTTTACTCTCTAACTTGTTGATTTTTTTACAAGTTTCTTTGATTGCCTTATGGTCTTTCATGTCTCTCAACTCTTTGATTCCAACATTAATCAACTGACAAGATTCTAAGTTAATTTCGGTCAATTTTCGAATCGACTTAGTGATTTTTTCCACTTGATACAAACGCATTCTACTCGCAGCACCGTGCATATAATCGGCTACGTTATCAATCGCTTTAATTAAAGAGTGAATGTCCTCTCTATCAAAAGGTGTAATAAAGTTTCTGCTCAATTCCAAGTGTGTTTTATGAGTTATCTCTTCAATTGTGGCTTCTAACTCTTCTATTTTTGTGTAATATTCCTCACGCTCTGCTTTGGGTGCATTCACTGCCTCATGCAATGTTTCTGCTAATAGTACTAAATTTGCTGAAGCTTGCTCAAAAAGTGGGAAGAATTTCTTATCTTTTGGAACTAAAAACTGGAAAATATTGTTTATTGACATAGTGTTGAAATTTGATACAAATGTAAATGACTAATGTTAAGTGAATATTAATTAACAATACTTATGAAGTTGTAAAAGTTTACAATTTATTAACATACAAAAAAGACACTAAATTTACCCTAATTTCACTTATTGAAAACGATTTCGTAGCTTAGCCTCCAAATACAACACTCATTACAACATGGACATCAACTTCAATAAAAACGAAGATCATAACAAACTCTTACTCACCGATTTAAAGCTACGTTTTGCCAAAGTTAAGATTGGCGGAGGCGAAAAACGCATCGAAAAATTGCATTCCGAAGGCAAAATGACCGCGCGCGAACGTATCGATTATTTGCTTGACGCGAAAGGAAATAGTATAGAGATTGGTGCTTTTGTAGGTGATGGAATGTATGCGGAACATGGCGGTTGTCCTTCGGGTGGCGTGGTGGTAAAAATGGGTTACATCAAAGGAAAACAATGCATAGTCGTTGCCAATGATGCTACCGTAAAAGCCGGTGCTTGGTTTCCGATTACGGCTAAAAAGAATTTACGTGCCCAAGAAATTGCCATGGAGAATCGCTTGCCTATTATTTATTTAGTTGATTCAGCCGGTGTGTATTTGCCCATGCAAGACGAAATTTTCCCCGATAAAGAACACTTTGGTCGTATCTTCAGAAACAACGCCATTATGAGCAGCATGGGCATTACCCAAATTGCAGCCGTAATGGGAAGTTGTGTTGCCGGTGGCGCTTACTTGCCCATTATGAGTGATGAAGCAATGATAGTCGATAAAACCGGAAGTATTTTCTTGGCGGGAAGTTATTTGGTGAAAGCGGCTATTGGTGAAAACATTGACAACGAAACGCTAGGCGGAGCTACAACACACTGTGAAATCTCTGGTGTAACCGATTACAAAGCCAAAGACGATAAAGACGCTTTAGACCGAATCAAAAGTATAGTTGGTAAAATCGGTGATTGCGAAAAAGCAGGATTCAATAGAGAAAAACCAATCAAGCCAGCCTTAGACGAAAAAGAAATTTATGGCATTTTACCCAAATCGAGGTCGGAACAATACGACATGTTAGAAATCATCAAACGATTGGTAGACAATTCAGAAATGGACATGTACAAACCTGATTACGGTAAATCAATCATCACTTGTTATGCCCGTATTGATGGTTGGGCTGTAGGCATCGTAGCCAATCAAAGAACGGTTTCAAAAACCAAAAAAGGAGAGATTCAGTTTGGCGGTGTAATTTATTCTGATTCAGCTGATAAAGCCACACGTTTTATTGCCAATTGTAACCAAAAGAAAATTCCTTTAGTATTCGTACAAGACGTCACCGGATTTATGGTTGGTTCCAAATCTGAGCACGGCGGTATCATTAAAGATGGCGCCAAAATGGTGAATGCCGTTTCCAATTCGGTAGTGCCCAAATTCACGGTAATTGTTGGAAACAGTTATGGAGCCGGAAACTACGCCATGTGTGGCAAAGCTTATGACCCAAGATTAATATTTGCCTGGCCAAGTGCGGAACTCGCGGTAATGGGCGGAACGCAAGCCGCTAAAGTATTAGCGCAAATTGAAGCTTCTTCTTTAAAAGCCAAAGGCGAAAACGTAGATGAAAAAACAGAACAAGAATTATTTGATAAAATAAAAGCCCGTTACGATGCGCAGGTTTCGCCCTATTATGCAGCCGCAAGATTGTGGACCGATGCAATTATTGATCCGTTAGAAACCCGTACTTGGATTTCAATGGGAATTGAAGCTGCAAATCATTCTCCAATAGAGAAGAAGTTTAATTTAGGCGTGATACAGGTTTAGTTTAAAATGCTAAAAAACTTATTTCACCAATTTCAAACTAACGTCTCAGGTATTGCTTTACCAGAAAAATTCACTTTTCCATTTTATTATGAACCGAATGAGTTGAGTATCATTGCTGCAAAAGAATTGCAGTATTATCTCGAAACCCAAACCGATTTCAAGCATAATTTTGGTTTAGAAATAAATCAAGATGGTTTGGTGATTGGAAAAATGTTTGGCGTTTTAGTTGTTCAAAATACTCAAGGCGAATTAGGATATCTTAGGGCATTTTCGGGTAAATTGGCTGAAAGCAATCACCATCATTTATTTGTGCCAACAGTATTCGATATGCTGGAAGAAAATAGCTTTTTTAAGAAAGAGGAAACCATTCTCAATCAGTACAATCAAAAAATAGAAAAGCTTGAAAATGATGTTGATTACATAGCTTCAATTCAACATTTGGAACAAACTAAAAAACAAGAAAAACAAGAAATCCAAGCCCAAAAAGAAAAGATTAAACTCGGCAAAAAACAACGTGCCGAAAAACGAAAATCACTTCCTGCTGCTGATTGGGAACAACTCAATAAAGAAAGTCAAGAAGAAGGCATCTTGCTCAAAAAAATGACTCAGTATTGGAACTATCATAATATAGCCGCTGTAGACAAAGTGGAAACATTCACTAATAAAATAAACCAACTCAAAGAAGAACGACGGCAAAAATCGGCCGCTTTGCAACAACAATTGTTTGGCGAATATGCTTTTCTCAATCAGTACAAAGACTTAAAAAGTTTGGGTGAAATTTTTAATGGCAATCCACCTGCCGGTGCCGGAGAATGTGCGGCTCCAAAGTTACTACAGTATGCTTTTCAAAATGATTTGAAACCGATTGCAATGGCCGAATTTTGGTGGGGTCAATCCCCTAAATCTGAAGTTCGAAAACACAAACAGTTTTATCCGGCTTGTACTGGTAAATGCGAACCCATTTTAGCTCACATGTTGAAAGACATTTTAATGGATAATAATCCGTTTGAAGTCAATACCGCTGAAGGAAAAGAACTTGAAGTTGTATTTGAAGATGAGTATTTAGCCTTGATCAATAAACCTGCGGAGTTTCTATCTGTTCCGGGAAAGCAAATCACAGATTCGGTTTATACTCGCGTAACAAGCCTTTATCCAAACGCTACCGGACCATTGGTAGTGCATCGTTTAGACATGTCGACATCAGGCTTGATTTTGATTGCCAAAAACAGTGAAATACATAAAAACCTGCAATCTCAATTTATAAAGCGAAAAGTCAAAAAACGTTACGTGGCTTTGCTTGATGGTTGGCTGGATGAAAACAGCGGTACCATTGATTTGCCTTTGCGTGTGGATTTAGACAATCGCCCGAATCAAATCGTTTGTTACGAACATGGCAAACCGGCGCAAACCCATTGGGAAGTCATTGAACGAAGAACAAATCAAACACTGGTCTACTTCTACCCTATTACCGGCCGAACGCATCAACTTCGGGTACATGCTGCTCATAATTTGGGACTAAATACACCCATTGTTGGCGACGATTTATATGGAACCAAAGCGGACCGTTTGCATTTGCATGCAGAAAGTATTACTTTTAATCACCCCATTTCAAAAGAAACAGTCACGGTTACCGTAGCCGCTGAATTTTAGATTCGTAACAAAGAGTGATTTTTGAGACTCATTGAAAAAATTTACCATATGAAAAAATTGATAGGCTATTCTTTAATCCTGTTGGGTTTTCAATCTTTATTAGCACAAAAAGCATTTACCAGAAAGGACACTTTGCAGGGCGGATTGCGTCCGGAAAGAACTTGTTTTGACGTGCTCCGCTATGATTTGAATATCAAAATTGACCCCAAAGCCAAATCAATTATTGGTTACAATGACATCACATTCAAACCGGTTGAAAATACTACAGCCATTCAAATTGATTTGTTTGAAAACATGAAAGTCGACAGTATTGTTTACAACAAAAGGAAACTCAGTTATAACAGAGAGTTTAATGCTGTTTTTATCAATTTCCCTACTCTGTTGACAAAAGACATGCCCGAACAGTCCATTAAATTTTATTATTCCGGAAAACCTATAATTGCGCGTAATGCGCCTTGGGATGGCGGTTTTGTATTTACAAAAGACAACAACAGTAAAGATTGGATTGGTGTTGCCGTTCAGGGAACAGGCGCAAGTTTGTGGTATCCGGTGAAAGATTCTCAAAGTGATGAACCCGATAAAGGGGCAAGTATCAAAGTAGCGGTTCCCAAAGGTTTGATGAATGTTTCCAACGGAAGATTTTTAGGCTCAGAAGATTTGAAAAATGGCTATACGCGTTGGGATTGGGAAGTTAAAAATCCTATCAACAACTATGACATTACCGTTAATATTGCCGATTATGTTCATTTGCACGATAACCACAAAGGATTAGACTTAGATTATTATGTATTGCGTGAAAACGAAACCAAAGCCAAAGCGCATTTTGAAGAAGTAAAACCGATGATGGATTGTTTCCAAAGTAAATTTGGCGAGTATCCATTTAAAGAGGATGGTTATAAATTAGTCGAAACTCCTTATTTAGGTATGGAGCACCAAAGCGCTGTAGCTTACGGGAATAAATATTTGAGAGGCTATCTCGGCATGGATTTATCCGGAACAGGAATTGGGTTGACTTTTGACTATATTACTATTCACGAAAGTGGTCACGAATGGTTCGGAAACAGCATCACTTCAAAAGACATAGCCGATATGTGGATTCACGAGGGTTTCACCCAATACACCGAAATTGTGTATGTGGAATGTACATTAGGCTACGAAAAAGCCATGCAATACGCCTACGGGTTGCGCAGTAATGTAGAAAACGACCAACCCATTATTGGCAGTTATGGAGTCAACAATGAAGGTTCTGGAGATATGTATCCCAAAGGTGCTTTGTTGCTCAATACTTTGAGACATATCGTAAATGATGATTCCAAATGGTGGAAAATGATTTTGGATTACTCCAATACATTCAGACATAAAATCATTGACAATGAAACTGTTATTGGATTTTTCAACAAAGAAAGCGGAATGAATTTGAGTCCAATTTTCAATCAATATTTATTGAAAACAACTATTCCTAAACTCGAATTAAAAACAACTAAAAACGAGTTAGAAGTACGCTGGACAAATGTAGAAATCGACTTTGAAATGCCGATTGATATTATTTTAGACAACAAAACCCACAGAATTTACCCTAAAAACAATTGGGTTTCAACAAACCTAAAAGTGAAAGAGCTCAGTCAAATAAAGGTAATGACCAATAAGTTTTACGTCTTAACGAAATAACGGACTACTATTTCAAAACACAAGATTAGATATAGTAATTCCAAGAAAAAAACGCACTAAATTCGAATTAATTTAGTGCGCTTTCATTTATTGCATAGTCTCTTTTCTCATGACTTTTCCGCTGCCGGTTTCCTTGAATTTGGGTATAAAAACCAACTCTTTGGGTTTTTCATATTTGTCTAATTCTTCAAAAATAGCTTCCCCTAAATCTTGTTTATCGCCTTCAATAACCAAAATTACTTTTTCACCCAACTCACTGTCAGGTTTAGAAGTAATAAAGAAACGCTGGTGTATTTTGTGTGCCAATTTTTCCTCTATTTGCTCCGGAATTAATTTTATACCGCCACTGTTAATTACATTATCCATTCGACCTAAGAAAACAAATTGATTTTCATTGACCGATTCTACAATATCGTTGGTTATTATAACATCATCGGAGATTCTTGGAGCATGAATGACCAAACAATTTCTATCGTCATAAGAAATGGTAACACCTGGCAAAACGGTAAAAGCTTTTTCGCCTAATTTACGGGCAGCAATATGGGTAATCGTTTCAGTCATCCCATAAGTTTCAAAAACTTGGGTGGGCAATTTCAACAATTGTTTTTCTAAATTTTTATTGATAGCTGCACCGCCAACTATCATTTTCTTTACTTTTTTCAATTCAGTTAATGAATTCTGAGCTTGTAAAGGAACCATCGCAACAAAATCGAAGTCAATTTCGTTATGACGCAACGGATGTGAACTGGGTGCCACAAATTCTAAATCTAATCCGAGTATCATGGCTCTAACCAACATCATTTTTCCGGCCACATATTTTACCGGCAAACAATGCAAGGCTTTATTACCGGGCTGCAACTCAAAAAAATCCCCGGTAGCCAATGCCGATTCTACCATAGCTTGTTTGCTTACAGTTATAATTTTTGCTTTTCCGGTTGTTCCCGAAGTTTGCATTTCGATATAGTCTTTACTATCAAAC
>JBDLVY010000087.1:0-7300 GCA_039804545.1 Bacteroidota bacterium
CTTTTAGACAAAGGTTGGATTGCCATTACTGATTTTTATGTACGTCAAAAAAACTTCCAAAAAGCACTATTTTATGTCAATAAAGCTTTGGCTATAGACGACCAAAATCGTTTGTACTGGAAACGTTATGCTACCATCAATAAAGCCATGAACCTTTTTGAGGAAGCAGAATTTGGATACAGAAAAGCAGTAGAACATGGCGATTACCAATTAGACACTTGGTTGTTTTGGGTAGACATGATGCAAAACATGGGCGAAACCAACAATGCGATTCTGACCTTAATTCAAGCGGCAGAATATTTCCCGGAAGAATGTGAAATCGAATACCGTTTGGCGGGATTGCATTTAATGCTAAACGAAGAGGAAAAAGGAAACTTTCACTTAAGCAATGGTTTGAGAATGAACACCAAACACAATACTATTTTGCAAGAATTTTTTCCAATGGTTTGGGAAAGACAATCGGTGCAGGATTATATGGCGAAATACAAAAAACCGTAATCAATGTCGAAAAGACAATATGGTCTAATCGGAAAGAACATTTCCTATTCGTTTTCAAAAAAGTACTTTACCGAAAAATTTACTTTGGGCAATCTTATCGATTGTACTTATGAGAATTTCGATTTGCAATCTATCGAAGAATTCCCTACGCTTATTACCAATAATCCCGATTTAAAAGGCTTAAATATTACTATTCCGTACAAAGAAGTCGTAATTCCGTATTTGGATAAATTATCTAAAACGGCGGCTCAAATTGGCGCTGTTAATGTGATTCACTTGACCAAAAAAGGAATACTAAAAGGCTACAATTCTGACTATTATGGCTTTATGAAATCGTTACAACCGCTACTCCAACCGCATCATAAAAAGGCATTAATTCTCGGAACTGGAGGCGCAGCTAAGGCAATAGCTTTTGCTTTAGACCAACTCGGAATTCTATACACTTATGTTTCCAGAGAAGAGAAAGAAGGCATGATTGATTATAATCGAATCAATGCAACAACTTTCGATAATTACCATATTATTATCAATTGCACACCATTGGGGACAAGTCCGGACACGAATGCCTTTCCGCCCATTCCCTATAATTTTTTCACCGAAAAACACATTGCCTTTGACCTCATTTACAATCCGGAGGAAACGGCGTTTTTGAAAAAGGCAAAAAAGTTTGGTGCGATTACTAAAAACGGTTACGAAATGTTAGTTTTGCAAGCCGAGAAAGCTTGGAAGATTTGGAATAAATAAACAGCCATGAACATCAAACTAATCGCCATTGGCAAAACCGACAACAAAGCTTTGCAAACGTTAATTGACGATTACACCAAGCGTTTATCGTTTTATATCAAATTCGATTTAGAGATTATTCCCGACATCAAAAACGTCAAAAACCTTACGGAAGCGCAACAAAAAGAAAAAGAAGGTGAATTGATTTTGGCCAAACTCACACCAACCGACCAACTGATATTATTGGATGAAAATGGTTCAACATTCTCCAGTATTGGCTTCTCCGATTATTTGCAAAAGAAAATGAATTCTGGTGTTAAAACTTTGGTGTTTGTCATTGGCGGACCATACGGATTTAGTGCCGAAGTATATAAAAAAGCACAAGGCAAAGTCTCCCTTTCCGAAATGACTTTTTCACATCAAATGGTTCGATTATTTTTTATTGAACAGTTGTATCGCGGGTTTACGATTTTGCGAAACGAACCTTATCACCATCAATAGTTAGTGTTCAGTTTAGTAGATATATTCTTTTTTACTATTAACGGAAACGCCTTTTGGGGTAATTTCAAGATTTTTGATAAAGAGTTTGTATTCGATATATTTCCCAAAAGACATGCCTTTATCGAAGGAGAAATAAATTCTCGAATTCGGCATTTTATTGATAAACTCTTGCAATTGATTTTTGGAGAATAATAATTCGTTATAATGCACCAAATCATTGCGGTCTAAGTGAAAATAAACTACGTTGAAATCGGGTTTTTCCAATTTGTAGTGAATTTTAGTAAATGGCATAAAAGCCAAATTCTTTTTTACCGTATCGGTATAAGTAAAATAGTTTTCAGAAGCAGCACTTTTGTGAGCGCTTTTGTCTTTTTTGGTTTGTAGTTTTTTGATTTCCAAAATCACTTTGCGCAGCGGCAATCTTTTGTCAATGTTGAACAACCAATTGGTTGAACTAATCGAATTGTTTCGGTTGACATCAACGATCGTATCTTTTTCTTCCAGTTTAAAAAAGAAATAAATCGGCGAATGGTCTTTAACGTCAGCGACAATTGTTTCTTTGGCAACAGGCAATAAAACTTCTTTATCCTCTCCGCAGGAAATCAGTAGCATGGAAACTAAAAGCAAAACAAACTTTTTCATGGTTATAATTTGGGATTTAAACTCTGGTGCAATTTTACGCATTCTATAGCTTCTTTCACGTCATGCACTCTTAAAATATTACTACCTTTTTGTAAAGCTATTGTATTTAGAACAGTCGTGCCATTCAGCGCAAACTCGGCTGAAGTGTCCAACGTTTTATAAATCATTGATTTTCTGGAAATTCCAACCAAGATTGGCAAATCCAACATTTGAAACAGCTCTAAATTGTTCATGACTTCAAAATTCTGTTCCAATGTTTTAGCAAAGCCAAATCCCGGATCGATAATCAAATCGTTGATACCCAAACTCCGTGCCTGAGCAATTTTTTCAGAAAAATAAAACACAACTTCTTTGGTAACATTCTCATATTGCGCCAAACTCTGCATGGTTTGCGGATTGCCTTTCATGTGCATCATAATATAAGGCACTTGCAATTCGGCGACGGTTTTCATCATGTTCTCATCTAAACTTCCGGCGGCAATATCGTTGATGATACAAGCGCCATTTTCAATACCTGCTTTGGCCACATTAGCCCGAAAAGTATCTACTGAAATTAAAGTTTCCGGAAAGTGTTTGAGCACAGTTTTCACTATAGGAATTAACCGTTCCGTTTCTTCTGTTTCTGAAACAAACTCGGCGCTAGGTTTGCTAGAATAAGCTCCAATATCTATAAAGGTTGCGCCTTCGGTCAGCATTTTTTCAACTTGAGAAAGTAGGCTTTTTTCATCGGCATATTTTCCGCCGTCGAAGAAAGAATTGGGTGTAACATTTAAGATACCCATGACTTTAGGCAAAGCCAAATCGATAAGAGTTCCGCGACAATTTATAGTCATTTGCATTTTAAGTTAGTTATAAGATTTAGTCCTTTGTACTTCAATCTTTATTCTTTACTTTTGGGGAAATTTGACACAAAGATACACTGAAATGAGTAATACTTCTCAAGAATATGATAAGGTTATCGCCATTTGCCGACAACTGTACATTAACAAAATGAAAGACTACGGAAGTGCCTGGAGAATCTTGAGATTGCCTTCCTTAACCGACCAAATATTCATCAAAGCCCAACGCATCCGAAGTTTACAACAAAACGATATCCGTAAAGTAAACGAAGACGAAACCGGAGAATTCATCGGAATTATCAACTACTCGATCATGGCTTTAATCCAATTGGATTTAGGCGTAGTAGAACAACCTGATTTGGATGTGACCAAAGCAACAGAATTGTATGATGCCAAAGTAGCTTTAACCAAATCGTTGATGGAAGATAAAAACCATGATTATGGAGAAGCTTGGCGTGAAATGCGTGTGAGTTCACTAACCGATTTGATTTTACAAAAACTACTTCGTGTAAAACAAATTGAAGACAATAAAGGAAAAACACTAGTATCAGAAGGCATTGATGCCAATTACCAGGACATGATTAATTACTCGGTATTTGCTTTAATCCTTATGAAATTCGGACAATAAAAATTGCTATATGAACACTTCTAAAAAGAATATTGCCTGGGGAATTCGAATTGTAATTTCATTCTTGTTTTTACTTTCGGCTGTCGCCAAATTATATCCGTCACCTTACTTTGCGATTTCAACCTTTGAAGTAAAACAATTGTATCCGATGGGATTTTCGGAAGGCTTTGCACCCTATTTTTCTAGAGTTTTAATTGGTATTGAATTGGCTTTAGGCATTTTGATATTGCAAAAAAACTTTTTGCGCAGCATTATTATTCCGGCTACGATTTTATTGTTATTTGTTTTTACAACGCATTTAACTATTGAAACCATCCAAAACGGAGGAAATTCGGGAAACTGTGGTTGTTTTGGTAGTTTGTTACCCATGACGCCTATCGAAGCAATTCTTAAAAACGTAGTGGCCATGGCTTTGTTGGTTTGGTTATTTATTATCATGCCAAAATTCAACGAAAAGAAAGATAATTTTTGGCTATTGACTACAGTGACTTTGGCTTCTATTTTAGCTTTATTCATGATGGCGCCCATTCAACCGATAGAGAGTAATTTTACTGTATCAAGTCCGGAAGAAACCACAACAGATACGCTTCCTGAAACCAACATTGACACTCTAAAAACAACCGTTGTAAAAGATACGGTAAAGAAAGTTGAGGAAGTGGCTAAAGAAGTAGTCAAAGTAGAACCCATTGAACCGGCCAAACACAAATCAGGTTATGCCCAATATTTTTCGGGAATTGACAAAGGCAGAAAAACGCTTTGTTTCTTTGTTCCGGGTTGTGACCATTGCCGTGATGCCGCAAAAGAATTGACCGACTTGAGAAAAACCACCAAAGATTTTCCGGAAATTTCAATTATTTTTATGAATGAGGAAGCCGATTTGATTCCGGCGTTTTTTAAACATGCCGGAGCTGAATATCCTTATAAAATTATAGAAGTAATTCCTTTTTGGAAAGTACTGGGTTCAGGCAAAGATACTCCTGGTGTAAAATATTTATGGAATGGAAATGAGTATAAATATTATTGGGGAATAACTGATAATAAGTTTGTTGTGACTGATTTTGAAAAATTAATCAATAAACCCTATTCTGAGTTAAAAAAATAATTCCAGCTTCATTTCTTTTTCTTATTTTTAATGGCTAAAAAAAGGTTTTATGATTAAATATATAATGTCTAAAAGAGTGTATGAAAGAGGACTTATTGGTATAGGCTTATGTATCATAGTTTTTATTTTGGGAAACTTTGTGCTCAATCACATTTCAACGATGGAAGATCCACCTCTGGGGCACACTATTTATATACTTATTGGAAGCAGTTTGACTTTTCTTTCTATTTTAGGATTTGTTTTAATACTCAAATACTTGTATGACAATAAAAAGAAGAAAGAACGAAGAGAACGCAAACGCAAAAAACACAAGGTATTTTATTTAAAAAATAATTCAGAGAATAAAACCAAGAAAGAATAAAGCTTTATCGTAGATTTAAAAAAAATAAAATGAAAAGAATTGTATTAAGTATATTATTTGCCATTAGCTGTTTGGCCTGTTCCAATGCCCAAAAAACAGAATTCAGCAAAGCCACTTTCGAGAATAAATTGACCACTCAGGACAACACCCAAACTACTTTTAAAGAAATCATTAAAAACCATAAAGGGAAAGTTGTTGTGATAGAGATTTGGGCTTCGTGGTGCAGTGATTGTGTAAAAGCCATGCCTAAATTAAAAGATTTGCAAGCCAAATATACCGATGCCAGTTACGTTTTTATTTCAATGGACAAATCATATGACAAATGGTTGGCCGGAATAGACAAACATGAATTAAAAGGTGACCATTATTGGGCAACTGACGGTATGAAAGGAGAATTTGGAAAATCAATTGATTTAGATTGGATTCCAAGATATATTATTATAGACAAGAACGGTAAAATTGCAACTTACAGAGCCATCGAAACCGATTTTGAAGCAATGAGCGCTACCATAAAAAAAATATTATAATGAGACAAAAAATTGTTGCCGGTAATTGGAAAATGCATAAAAATGCCGAAGAAACTGAAGATTTATTAAACGAATTAATCGATAAATTACCCAATGACATTGAGGCACAAATTATCGTCGCGCCAACCTTTGTAAATTTAGCCTCGGCAGTAGATCATTTAGAATTTACCAATATTGGTGTGGCTGCCCAAAATATGCATCAAAATGAAAGCGGAGCTTATACCGGTGAAATCTCAGCCGATATGTTGAAAAGCATTGGGGTAAACATTGTAATTCTCGGACATTCAGAGCGTCGTGCTTACTTCCATGAAACAGATACCCTTTTGGCACAAAAAACAACTACTGCACTAAAACATGACATGACAGTTATTTTTTGTTTTGGTGAAGAATTAAAAGACAGACAGCATAACCAACATTTTAATTTGGTTGAAAACCAATTACGTGACGGTTTGTTCCATTTGGAAAACAAAGATTGGGAACAAATTATTTTAGCTTATGAACCCGTTTGGGCCATTGGTACCGGAGAAACTGCATCACCTGAACAAGCACAAGAAATGCATGAATTCATTCGAGAAACCATTCGCAAAAGATTTGGAAACGATGTCGCAGAAAAGGTATCCATTTTGTATGGTGGCAGTGTTAAACCAGACAATGCTAAAGAAATATTTTCAAAACCTGATGTTGATGGTGGATTAATTGGCGGCGCAGCCTTAAAAGCAACTGATTTTGCCGCTATTGCCAGCGCAATATAAATTTATATATTTTACAGAACAGAAACCTTTCATTAATTTGAAAGGTTTTTTTTATATAAAAATTGAATATTGTGCATTTTGTCGATTATTTTAGTATTTAAACGATTATTGATTGTATATTTACCACATGTCTTACATCAACCCAAATCAACATGAAAGTCAAATTACTTTTAATTTTCTTTTTTGCCTGCTTTACTAACTTACAAGCGCAAATTGATACCCAGAAACGATTTCAATCAGATTCCCGAAAATACTATATATGGAATGTTGATTTTGAAAAATATGAACTCGTAGAAACCGAATATGAGCATTCAGTAATTGACATCAGAGAAATTGGTTCTAAAACTAATGGGTATGTTATTATTAGTATGATAGACAACGGACAAACCCGATTGCACCACGGTTCTATCTACAATTTTACCAAAGACGGAGACAACGAAGGTTCATGGATGATTCAGTCAAAATTTATGAGGGCTAAACTCACCTACAACCCCAAAGATAATACTATGACCTACTTGTATGACGGTGATAACAAGCGTTACAAACGCATCATGATTTTTACTGTCGCGCCTGATGACCTTCCGAATGCAAGCCTAAAAACTTCTGTAGTCAAAATGGATTAAATTTCTTTTTGCAAAATGCTTTACTGTAACTCTTTCGATTGTTACCTTTGCAACTCAGACCTTAAGGTCGAATTGTACAAAGTAAAAAAAGAATAATGTCAAAT
>JBDLVY010000088.1:0-11387 GCA_039804545.1 Bacteroidota bacterium
ATGAAATATTTATTTATTCTTTTATCCATATTATTTGTTTCTTGCCAAAAAGATTCTAATAAAAACCTTAATTTGAACGATCTCAATTGGATTGATTTAACCTATAGTTTTGACAGCACAACTTTGTATTGGCCTAATAACAAAACTACTTTCAAGCATCATACTGATGCAGATGGGCTTACACCACAGGGGTATTATTATTCCTCCTATTCTATTTGTGCACCAGAGCATGGAGGAACACATTTGGATGCTCCAATTCATTTTGCAAAAAACAAATACACAGTTGAGGAATTACCCTTAAAAAGTTTAACTGGAAATGCAGTGGTTATCGATGTTTCGAAAAACGCTTTGGCAAACCGAGATTATCAAATATCTATTGCTGACATTAAAACGTGGGAAATGGAAAATGGTAAAATCGAAAACAATACCATCATTTTATTTAAAACCGGCTATGGAAAATATTATCCCAATAGGGGCGATTATTTCGGAACTTCGAAAACCGGAATTGAAGCTATTCCCGAGTTACATTTTCCGGGAATAGACCCCAAAACTACATCTTGGTTGATTAAAGAAAGAAAAGTTAAAGCGCTAGGATTAGATACGCCTAGTTTAGATTACGGTCAATCTACAGATTTTAAAACCCATCAAATCTTACTGGGAAGCAACAAACCCGGTTTTGAAAATTTGGCCAATCTAGACAAGCTTCCAGCTACTAAAATCTTTGTGGTAGCGTTACCTATGAAAATTGGAAGTGGCAGTGGAGCTCCCTTGAGAATAATAGCCGGTATTTCTAATTAATTTCTGCTTATTAGTGCCTTAATCGACATTAAAAACCTCTGAATTACTATAAAAAACATTATATAGCTTAGTGAAAATGGAACAATCTCAACGAAAAAAAATATATTTAATTATTTTAACTTTAGTAACTGCTATGGGTCTAAAAAGCTGCAAAACAATTGACAAATCACTTACATTAGATATCCGAAAAGTTGAATTGGAAATACTTCAACAAATTCCTGAAAATCAGAAAGGAAGAGAGAAAAGCGCCTTGTATTTACCGCCTCGAAGAATAAGTGAAAAAGAATTTAATTCTCCTGACTTAAAGGAACTTATTGACAGCATGTACAATGTGATGATAAAAAAATCTGGTGTTGGTATCGCAGCAAATCAATTGGGTAAAAGATTACAAGTATTTATTATTGAGGCAAAATCAGACAATCCGCGTTATAAGATTTTAGGTCCAGTACAAAAACAAATATTTATCAATCCCATTATAACTAAAGTATCCTCAAGTAAGAAGAATTTTTGGCATGGGTGTTTAAGTGCCGATGGAGAAAAAAGAGGTAATGTAGCAACTTATGAATGGATTGAATATCAATGTCAAAACGAAAAAGGGGATATCATAACCGGAAGACTTGAGGGATTTGCCGCTGTAATATTTCAACACGAATTTAGACATTTAATGAACGGAACATACCTTGATGTGGCCAAACATTTTTTATCAAAAACAGAATTAGATCTCGAGATTGAAATGAAGAAAACGCCCTTTTTTGAAACGGCGGCTGATACTTTACCACTACTAATTAATGGCTACAACGTTGGGGAAACGCTGGAAAACTACCACTCAAAAAAACAACAATAACTGACTGTAAAAACAGGAGAGTTAAGTGAAAAATTACGGTGGTACTTCTCAAATCGTTACTCTTGAAATATCTAGCCTAATTGAAAAAACAAAAAAGCCTTTACATTTCTGTAAAGGCTTTCTAATTAAGCTCCCCCTCTTGGGCTCGAACCAAGGACCCTCTGATTAACAGTCAGATGCTCTAACCAACTGAGCTAAGGAGGAAGATGTTATATCTTTTAAGCGGTTGCAAATATAGAACGAATTTTATTTTTTACAAATAAAAACGAATAAAAATTAAAACAATTTATCCATAATTAATTGGTAG
Organism: Bacteroidota bacterium; assembly: GCA_039804545.1. GTDB lineage: Bacteria > Bacteroidota > Bacteroidia > Flavobacteriales > Flavobacteriaceae > Flavobacterium. The sequence continues at coordinate 1,950 of JBDLVY010000088.1, forward strand.
ATGTCTTTCCCGAATGTTAAGGCCATCAAGGTCAGCAAAATAATCATTCCTGCGGTCTGTACATATTCGGCCGCTTTATTGCTAAGTTTTCTTCCGGTAACCATTTCTGCAATGGTAAACAAGGCGTGTCCGCCATCTAATCCCGGTATCGGCAACAAATTCATAAAGGCCAATCCGATAGAGAATAAAGCGGTGAAATTCCAAATAAACTCCCAATCCCATGTATCCGGCAACTGTCGGGCAATACCCACCGGACTCTTCACTTGCTTGTAAGCACCCGTAGTAGGTTTCAAAATAAGTTTGAACTGTTTAATATTATAAACAAACAAAAGCCACGATTCTTTTACCGCTGCAGAGGCCGATTGTGCAAAAGACAAATGATTGGTAATCTCATAGTCACTGTTCATTTTCTTCTCATTGAATTGAACACCCAACTTCCCTTTGGCATCCACAGCAACCATAACCGCCATCGGCTTGTTTTCGCGAAGAATATCCAAGGATATCTGTTTCCCTTTATTTGCCGATAAATAATCTCTAAATTGAGAATATAACTTTGTATCCTGTCCGGTAACAGAAACTATCTTATCTCCTTCTTGTAGGGCTTTTTTATTGTTCTCGCTTACTACATCTTTTATATAAAAGTTGTCAAATGTAGAATCCAGATTAATCCCGGCAATACTGTCCATTCCATGCGAAAATTGCTCAGTTACCTTTATAGGCACTTTCACTTCCTGTCCGTTTCTTGAAACCAATAAATTGACTTCCTTGTTTTTATTCTTGTGCAACGAATCGTTTAACTGGTCAAAATAATCCAGTTTAGTATCGTTTATTCCTAATAAAATATCCTTTTGCATCAAGGCCACCTTGTTGTTTTTGTAAATACTATCTACATACAACATATTCAATTCGGTTCTGGCTTTGATGAATCCCTTTCCTTCTCTACCTAAGATTTGTTTGATCTGTTCATCACTAAGGTGAAGCACTACTTTTTGGCCATTTCTGTCTATCACCAATTCGTCACTCAACAGCACATCCATAACCAACCAGTTAAATTTTGGCTGCAATTGCCCATCAACAGAAACTATTTTATCTCCGTTCTTGAACCCTGCATTTAATCCAACTTCCCCAAAGGACAAGCCGTTTTTTTGAATGACTTCTGTCGAAATATATTTCTGCCCAACAGTTGAAAAAATAGTGGTGTAAATAAACCATGCCAATAAAATATTGACAATGATTCCGCCCAACATTATAATCAAACGCTGCCAGGCTGGTTTAGAACGAAATTCCCAAGGTTGAGGCTCTTGATTGAGCTGTTCTGTATCCATACTTTCGTCAATCATTCCCGAAAGTTTTACATAACCTCCTAAAGGCAACCAACCAATTCCCCATATCGTATCACCTATCTTTTTCTTAACAATGGAAAAACCGGCATCGATAAATAAATAAAATTTCTCGACCCTTACCTTAAATATTTTAGCGGTTATATAGTGACCAAACTCGTGTAGAATTACTAAAACAGAAAGTATAAAAAGAATTTGTGCTATTTGTATCATTATTATTTTTGTATTTTATAAACGCACAAAAGTAAGGTTTTCACCTTACTCCTGCATACAATATTCGTTTAAGATTATTTTTTTATGAATTTTTTATGATAAGTTCCCAAAGTCGTTTGGATATCGATATAATGCACCCCAGAAGACAATTGACTCACAGAGAAATCTATCGTATTGTTTTCTAAAACTTTCTGCCCAAGACTGTTGTAGACAGTAGCTTTCTCTAATACTAAAGTAGCCGGCATTTGAATATGTAAAACATCTGCACTAGGATTAGGATACAACACTACAGCCTCCTCTATACTGAAATCTTGGTTGCCCAATGTAGCGTTTGAATTGGCAGAAATAATATGTTTCTCAGGATCAAAATCAACCGATGAAATCGCAAAAGGAACATCTATAATAAACGTCTCGTTATTAACTGTATTGTTCAAAACTAAATCGGCCTGTTGTCCTCCTGAACCATAAATTCTTACCGGAACCGGCATTTCAAAATAAGTTACAGAAGCATCCGATTGGGATTGATTAACCACAAACTTGGCTTGGCCTGGTCCCCAGTTCTGAGCAGTTATGGCATAAGTAGGATAACCCTGTCTGTATATCCAATCTTGGAAAAATTCGTTTAAATCTTGACCATAAGCGGCTTCCATATGGGTTTGAAAATCGGAAGTCACGGCGTATTTGTAGGCCAAATTCGGATCGGCTAAATAATTTCTAACGCCTTGAAAAAAGTTGGTATCCCCCAATTTAAATCGCAACATTTCCAAAACCATTGCGCCTTTGTTATAACTTAATCGGCTACTGAAAATCCTACCAACATTAGTAGCTTGGACATCTGTCAAATAAACATTCCCAGTCGGATTGGAAGTTATGTTACTAATCATACTTGTTTTTTCGGTTACAAAAGCATCTAAGCCATCTAAATTCTCTATGGCCAATGCCGCCAAATAAGTAGCGAAACCTTCATTCAACCAAATGTCTTTCCAAGTGCCACAAGTGATTTTATCCCCAAACCATTGGTGACCCAATTCATGAGCAATCAAACCGCGACTGAATCCTCCCATAAAAGAAACCGTGGTGTGCTCCATTCCGCCACCAAAACCACACTGGGCATGCCCATATTTTTCTGCATGAAAAGGATACGTTTCAAATAAGTTTTCATAAATGTCCATGATAGGCAAAGTTTCTGATAAAGAATTCACTGCCGAAGTATAACTTTCTGGATAAATATAATTTACAATAGGAAAAGTATTAGGTGCTGTTCCCGCTGTTTGGGTATAAACTTGATAATTGGTGACTGCAATTGCTACTAAATAAGCCGGAATGGGATATCCATGATGAAAATGAGTCGTCTTGTTAGTGCCATTAATGACTGGTGCTTCCGGCTCTATTCCATTTGCCACACTCACATATTGTGACGGTGCCGTAATATAAACATCGATACTTTCAATTTTATCATTCAAATCTTGCTTACACGGCCACCAATCTCTTGCCCCAAATGGCTCAGATAATGTCCAAATAATTGAAGCTCCGTTATGGGTTGAGCGTGTAAATGCCTGTTCTCCGCTAGGAGGCGCACCAGAATAGTTGATTTCTACTGTAGCAAAACTATTGGCGGTTAAAGTACTTGGCAATGTAATCACCAATTCTTTGTTGGTGTTTTGTACAAATGTCAAATTGGTTACTCCTTGTTTTACCGAACTTACCGTCAGCTGATTCGCTAAATCAAAAGTCACAGTTGTCATGTCACTTAACGCTTTGAAAGTGGTCGTGACTTTCCCGGTTATAGCATAGACCGCGGGATTTACAGTAAATTCTAATTTATGATAGGTAACATCATAGTTGGCTGTATTGGCATTGGCCTGAAAACTCATCAACTGAGATGCTGCTTTCATTTCAGCCTCTGCTATTCTGTTGGTTTCGGTTACAAAATCTTGAGCAAAAACAAACGGTATTGTAAAGTAAAGTATTAAAAAATAGTACTTTTTCATAAGTGGTAAATGATTTTTTTGCGAATATAACAATAATTGAAGTATCTGAATGTCAAAATAATGATAAAATAAACACGCTAGTTTAAGTGTAATTCATTTACAATAAGGAAGTTTTTCGGCATCCGAAAGGTTTTATCAAACATTTCATTAAATTTGCGTGCTTATAAAGAAAACAGTCATGTTACAAATTAGTTACATCAGAGAGAATAAGGAAAAAGTGATTACCGCTTTGGCTAAAAAGCATATGGATGCTAAAGCCATCGTTGAAGACGTAATCTTATTAGACGAAAACAGAAGAAGCACGCAAGTTGCTCTCGACAATACTTTGGCAGAAGCCAATAAATTATCATCCGCTATTGGCGAAATGATGAAAAACGGAGAAAAAGCAAAAGCCGAAATCCTAAAACAAAAAACAAGTCAACTCAAAGAAGTCAGCAAAGATTTGTCTGAAAAACTAGATGCTTTCGCTACTGAATTGACCCAAAAAATGTATTTACTTCCCAATCTTCCTGCCGAAATCGTTCCCCAAGGAAAAACACCCGAAGAAAACCTAAACGTTTTCCAAGAAGGTGATATTCCCGTTTTGCACGAAGGCGCACAACCGCACTGGGAATTAGTGAAAAAATACGACATCATCGATTTCGAACTAGGTGTAAAAATCACCGGTGCCGGTTTTCCGGTATACAAAGGAAAAGGCGCCAAATTACAACGCGCTTTGATTTCGTATTTCTTAGACAAAAATACCGAAGCCGGATACGAAGAAGTTCAAGTGCCGCATTTGGTCAACGAAGCTTCAGGTTACGGAACCGGACAATTACCGGACAAAGAAGGGCAAATGTACCATGTGGGCATTGATGATTTGTACTTAATTCCAACCGCTGAAGTTCCGGTAACGAATTTGTTCCGAGATGTCATTTTGCAAGAAAACGAATTGCCTGTTTTATGTACGGGATACACACCGTGTTTCCGAAGAGAAGCCGGTTCTTATGGCGCACACGTTCGCGGATTAAACCGTTTGCACCAATTTGATAAAGTGGAAATCGTACGCATCGAACATCCTGATAATTCTTATCAAGCCTTAGACGGAATGGTAGAACATGTGAAAGGAATTCTACAAGAGCTAAAATTACCATACAGAATTCTTCGCCTTTGTGGAGGCGATATGAGTTTTGCTTCGGCTTTGACTTATGACTTTGAAGTATTTTCAACCGCTCAGGATAGATGGTTGGAAATCTCTTCGGTATCAAATTTTGAAACATTCCAAGCCAATCGTTTGAAATTGCGTTTCAAAGGAAAAGACGGAAAAACCCAATTGGCTCATACCTTGAACGGAAGTTCATTGGCACTGCCAAGAGTTTTAGCCGGAATCCTAGAGAATTACCAAACCCCGGAAGGCATCGTAATCCCAGAAGTATTGCGCCCTTATACCGGTTTTGATATCATTAACTAAAATACGTTAATGTTTAGTAAACAATGTACTAACGGAGCACAAAAAGTGTTACTTTAGTACATTGTTCGTTTTACTGTTATACATGAAAAAAATTCTAACCATAGTGTGCTTATTTCTTTCGCTTTGGGCTTCGGCTCAAAACGAGCAATTGGCCAATAACTATTTTGACCGAGGCGAATTTGAAAAAGCGTTAGTCAGCTATGAAGAATTGCTCAAATCCCAACAAGGAAATTCTAATTATTTCCAAAGAGTCATTGATTGTTACCAACAATTGCAACAATTTGACAAAGCCGAAAAAGCACTTCAAGAAAGACTCAACAAATACCGTCAAAACAATCTTTTAATCGAGTTGGGATTCAATTATCAATTGCAAAAAAACCAAGATAAAGCCAATAAATACTACAATCAGGCGATTGATAAAATCAAAAAAAATGCGCCTGAAGCTTATGGTATCGCTTATACTTTTGAAAGAAAAGCATTGTTTGATTATGCGCTTTTGGCCTATAAAACTGCGCTGGAAACCGACCCAAAATTGAGTTTTAATTTCCAAATGGCGATGCTCTACGGTCAAAAAGGAGAAACCGATTTGATGATAGAAACCTATTTATTAGAAGCCTATCAAAATCCGCAAAACTTACCGGTTATTCAAAATCAACTCTCGCGATTCATGACAGAAGACGGCGATGAGAATTTTAATGACACTTTAAAAAAAGCACTGCTAATCAGAACCCAAAAAAACCAAGATGTCTTTTGGAATGATTTTCTGAGTTGGTATTTTGTGCAACTCAAAGAATACGGTAAGGCATTCGTGCAACAAAAAGCCATTTACAAAAGAAATCCCGAATCGTTTGGCAACATTGTCAATTTGGGCGAAATGGCCATAGCCGATAACGACCAGGATTCGGCCAAAGAAATCTTGACCTTTGTTTTAGAAAACACCAACGACTTGGAGCTGCTAATTCAGGCCCATTCCTATTTGATGGAAATGAAAATCGACCATGCCACCGACAAAGATTATGTGGCCATCACAGCCGAATTAGACCAATTGATTAAAGAATTTGGCGTAAGCCCATTTACTTTATCCTTGCTCGAATTAGAAGCCGACTTCACTGCCTTTCATTTGAACAATCCGGAAAAAGCCAAGATGATTTTAAAAAATGCGATGGAAATGCCTGTCACTCGCTATCAATTGGCCGAACTCAAAATGCAATTGGCCGACATTCTTTTATTGGAAGAAAAATACAACCAAGCCTTAATTTATTATTCACAAGTGGGCGAAGAAATGGCTGGTGACATTTCGGGTCAGGAAGCACAATTAAAAACCGCAAAAACCAGTTATTTTAAGGGAGATTTTGAATGGGCTACACACCAATTAAAAGTATTAAAATCTGCCGCTTCCCAATTGATTGCCAATGACGCTTTGGATTTGTTTTTATTGATAAGTGACAATACCGTAGAAGATTCGACCCAAGTGGCTTTGAAAAAATTTGCCCGTGCTGATTTTTTGTTGTACCAAAATAAAAAAACAGAATCTTTGGCGCAATTCCAACTCCTATTAAAAGAGCACAAAGGCGAAGAAATTGAAGCCGTAACGCTATTGCGTATTGGTAAAACCTATGAAAAAATGGGCGATTACACCAAAGCATTGGAGTATTACAACAACATCATTTCCAATCACAAAGAAAGCATTTACGTAGACGAAGCATTGTATTATTCGGGAGAGATTTACAACTTTAATTTGGTCGATCTCGAAAAAGCCAAACCACTTTATGAAGAAATCATCTTCAAACACGAAGACAGTATTTACTTCGTAGACTCGCGGAATAAGTATCGAAAATTGCGCGGAGACACTAATTTATAGTGGTCAGTGTTCAGTAGTTCGTGTTCAGTCTCCGTTTAATTCCAATTTATAAATTTTAAACAATCATGATTTTATATAACGTTACCATCAACATACACGAAAGCGTTCACGACCAATGGATGCGCTGGATGCAGGAAAAACACATTAAAGACGTTTTGGCTACCGGAAAGTTTTCTTCAGCTCGTATGGTCAAAGTTTTAATCGAAGAAGAAATGGGTGGCACAACTTATTCTATCCAATATTGTACTGACTCTAAAGAAACTTTGCAAAAATATTACGAAGAAGATGCCCCGAGATTGCGGGAAGAAGGACTCAGACTTTTTGGCGACAAAATGTTGGCTTTCAGAACGGAATTGGAATTGATTTCTGATCATTAACAGACTAATTTAGACTTCTTAGACTGGCTTCGACTTCTTAAAAAAGAGTCTAACAATCTAAAACTCTAACAATCTAACACTCTAAATGAACCAAGTAAAAGCCAAAAAACACCTCGGACAACATTTCTTAACCGACGAGAGTATTGCCAAAGATATCGCCGATACGCTCAATCTTGAAGGTTATGACAACGTATTAGAAATTGGGCCAGGCATGGGTGTTTTGACCAAATACCTTCTGGAAAGACCTACCACAACTTATGTGATTGAAATTGACACCGAATCGGTGGAATATTTGAATGCGCATTACCCAAAATTGCACGGGAAAATTATCTCCAAAGACTTTTTGAAATACAACATCAATGAAATATTCGAAGGCAAGGCTTTCGCCATTACCGGAAACTTTCCTTATAATATTTCGTCCCAAATTGTTTTTAAATGTTTGGAATTGCGCGAACAAGTACCGGAGTTTTCGGGCATGTTCCAAAAAGAAGTTGCCGAACGAATTTGTTCCAAAAAAGGCAATAAAGTTTATGGCATACTTTCGGTTTTGGTTCAGGCATTTTATGATGCGGAATATTTGTTTACCGTTCACGAACATGTTTTCAATCCGCCACCCAAAGTAAAATCGGGGGTTTTGCGCTTGCGTCGAAAAGCGGATTTTCATTTGCCTTGCAACGAAAAATTATTCTTCAGTGTGGTCAAAACCGGCTTCCAACAACGCCGAAAAACGCTTAGAAATAGCCTAAAATCATTCAACTTGTCGGATAATTTAAAAGAAGATACTATCTTTGACCTTCGCCCAGAGCAATTAACTGTGGAGCAGTTCATTGAACTCACCCAAAAAATAGAAGCCAATGCAGTTTAAAATCAGCAAAGAACTCTTAGCGCAAATCGAGTTACTCATTCACAACAAAAACGACCAAGAGTTGGAAGTGTTGTTGAATGACATGCACCATGCCGATATCGCAGAGATTTTTGAGGAGTTAGAAACTGCCGAAGCTACTTATATATTTAAAATCCTTGACAGTGAAATTACTGCTGAAATTCTTCCTGAGTTGGAAGATGACTTGCGTGAAAAAATCCTTCAAGGCCTTTCTGCCAAAGAGATTGCAGAAGAACTTGACGAATTAGACACCGATGACGCGGCGGATATTATTGCTGAACTTTCACAAAGCAAAAAAGAAGAAGTAATCTCCGAATTAGAAGACGTAGAACATGCGAAAGACATTGTCGATTTGTTGCGCTACGACGAAGACACTGCCGGAGGTTTGATGGGAAAAGAGTTGGTGAAAGTCAATGTAAATTGGAACGTACTGACTTGTGTCAAAGAAATGCGAATTCAGGCCGAAAATGTGACTCGCGTGCATTCTATTTATGTGGTAGATGATGAAAATAGATTAAAAGGAAGATTGTCCTTAAAAGATTTATTGACCACTTCCACCAAAACACCTATCAGCGAAGTTTACATCAAAAAAGTAGATTATGTTCGAGTAGACATGCCCAATACCGATGTCGCGCGCATCATGCAAAAATATGACTTGGAAGCCATTCCGGTAGTAGATGAAATGGGACGCTTAGTAGGTAGAATTACCATTGACGATATCGTAGACGTAATTAAAGAAGAAGCCGATAAAGATTACCAATTAGCGGCCGGTATCTCGCAAGACGTAGAGGCAGATGACAGCATTTTAGACCTTACTCGTGCGCGTTTGCCTTGGTTGGTTTTAGCACTTTGTGGCGGATTTGTAAGCGTTAAAGTCTTAGGCTTATTTGGAGGCGCTATGAACAATCACGGCAATTTATTTTTCTTCACGCCACTTATCGCCGCGATGGCGGGAAATGTGGGCGTACAATCTTCAGCAATTATTGTTCAAGGTTTGGCCAATCAATCCATCAGTGGTTCATTATGGAACCGTTTGATTAAAGAAGTATCTTTGAGTTTGCTTAACGGAATTATATTAGCCTCAATACTATTTGTTGGAAGTCATTTCCTTTTAAATGTAGAATTAATCATTGGAGAGATTGTTACCATTGCATTGATTTCGGTAATTATCATTGCCTCTCTAATCGGAACTTTTGTGCCTTTGTTACTGCACCGATTTAAAATTGATCCTGCTTTGGCTACCGGACCATTCATCACCACCAGCAATGATATTTGCGGGATTTTGATTTACTTCTCGATTGCCAAATTAATTTTAGGGTTTTA
>JBDLVY010000089.1:0-14945 GCA_039804545.1 Bacteroidota bacterium
ATCTCTGCATATTTTTTGCTTCGATGCTCATTGTGGCGTGAGGGACAATCAACAATCTTTCTTTACTGATTAATTTGCCGGTTACTTTACAGGTTCCATAAGTTTTGTTTTCCACACGGAAAAGTGCGTTTTTTAAATCGCGGATAAACTTCTCTTGGCGAATCGCTAGTTGAGAGTTCGCTTCTTTAGACATGGTTTCGCTTCCTTCTTCGAAAGCTTTAAACGTTGGTGATGTATCATCGGTCCCATTGTTTAAATCGTTCATGTAAGCGCTTTTTATCAAGTCTAAATCGGCTTTGGCTTTATCAATTTTGGCTATAATAATTTCTTTGAACTCGGCTAAATCAGCATCTGAGTATCTTAATTTTTCTTCTACCATAATCTTTCTTAATTATTTAGAAATTAATATTCGTGTTTTTATCTCATCAAATTCTATCTCAATACCATTGGAAACTTCCTTGTCTAAAACTAAGATTTCAGTTAGTGTTTCTGATTTGATATAGTTTTCGTTTTCTTGTATAGCTTTCGCCAAAATATCATTATGTTGTAAATGAACTTTAATCTTGTCGGTTACTTCAAATCCGCTGTCTTTTCTCAAATTTTGGATTCGGTTCACCAATTCTCTTGCGATGCCTTCATTTTTCAATTCTTCGGTTAACGTAATGTCTAATGCAACAGTTATACCATTGGCATTGGCCACTAACCAACCCGGAATATCTTGCGAAGAAATCTCGACATCTTCTAAAGATAAAATTATACTTTTTCCTGAAATAACAAGCGTTAGCTCACCTTTAGCATCCAATTCGTTAATTTGTTCCGGTGTAAAACCTTGTATCTCTTTGGAAATCAATCCCATGTCTTTCCCAAAACGTGGCCCGAGTGCTTTAAAATTAGGCTTAATTTGCTTCACCAAAACGCCCGATGCATCGTCTAAAAGTTCGATTTCTTTGACGTTTACCTCTGCTTTTATAAGGTCGGAAACCGCCTCGATTTCAGCACGTTGATGCTCGTCAAGTATTGGTATCATTACCTTTTGTAACGGTTGGCGCACCTTAATCATTTCCTTTTTACGGAGTGATAAAACAAGAGACGAAACCGTCTGTGCTTTCATCATTTTGCTCTCTAGTGATTTATCAACAAAGTTTTCAACCGAAACCGGAAATTTCGCCAAATGTACTGACTCAAAATCCTCTGTATGTGTTGTCTGAGTTAAGTCTCTGTAAAGTTTGTCCATGAAAAATGGCGCGATTGGTGCCGACAATTTGGCAACATTTAACAAACACGTATACAATGTTTGGTAAGCCGCAATTTTATCAGTACCGTATTCCCCTTTCCAGAATCTTCTTCGGCACAAACGAACATACCAGTTGCTCAAATTTTCCTGAACGAAATCAGAAATCGCACGCGCAGCTTTCGTTGGTTCATAATCGGCGTAAGCTTCATCTACAACTTTAATCAAAGTGTGCAATTCGGATAAAATCCAACGGTCAATTTCAGGTCTTTCGTTTAACGGAATTTCCACTTCCGCGTATTTAAATCCGTCGATGTTCGCATACAAACTAAAGAACGAATAAGTATTGTAAAGCGTTCCGAAGAATTTGCGACGTACTTCAGCTACACCTTCAATGTCAAATTTTAAGTTGTCCCAAGGATTTGCATTGGCAATCATGTACCAACGGGTCGCATCCGGACCATATTCTGCCAAGGTGGTAAACGGATCAACGGCGTTGCCTAAACGTTTGGACATTTTTTGTCCGTTTTTGTCTAATACCAATCCGTTTGACACTACATTTTTATAGGCAATTTTATCAAAAACCAAAGTTCCGATAGCGTGTAAAGTATAGAACCAACCACGAGTTTGGTCAACTCCTTCGGCTATGAAATCGGCTGGAAAGTCTTTGTTTTCGTCAATTTTATCTTTGTTTTCAAATGGGTAATGCCATTGTGCATAAGGCATTGCGCCCGAATCGAACCACACGTCAATCAAATCACTTTCGCGTTTCATTGGTTTGCCTGATGGAGAAACTAAGGTGATGTTATCGACCACATTTTTATGTAAATCGACCAAATTATAATTTTCTTCACTCATGTTGCCTACCTCAAAACCTTGGAAAGGATTTACGGTTTCAACACCTGCAGCAATGGCTTTTTCGATAGCATTGTAGAGTTCTTCAACGGAACCTATAAGTACTTCTTCTTGTTTGTCTTCAGTTCTCCATATTGGTAATGGGATTCCCCAATATCTGGAGCGCGACAAGTTCCAATCATTGGCATTTTTCAACCAGTTTCCGAAACGACCTTCACCGGTGGCTTTTGGTTTCCAGTTGATGGTGTCGTTTAAGTCGAACATTCTGTCCTTAACATCGGTTACTTTGATGAACCAAGAATCTAACGGATAATATAACAACGGTTCATCGGTTCTCCAACTGTGTGGGTAACTGTGAACGTATTTTTCTACTTTGAAGGCTTTGTTTTCTTCTTTTAGCTGAATGGCAATTTCTACATCGGCAGAACGTTCCGGCGCTTCATTGGCATCGTAATATTCGTTTTTTACATATTTGCCCGAGTAATCGCCTAAGCCTTGTATAAATTTTCCTTGTAAATCTACCAACGGCACAGGATTTCCGTTTTCGTCTAAAACCAACATTGGCGGAACTTCCGGGCTTGCTTCTTTGGCTACTTTGGCGTCATCGGCACCAAAGGTCGGCGCGGTATGTACAATTCCAGTTCCATCTTCAGTAGTAACGAAATCTCCTGAGATTACTCTAAAAGCATTTTCTGGATTTTGATAAGGCAATACCAATGGCATCAACTGCTCGTATCTTATTTCGACTAAGTCAGTTCCTTTGCATTCGGCTAAAACTTGGTACGGTATTTTTTTGTCTTCGGCTTTGTAATTGGCAAAATCAGCATCGCTTTCGGCTACGAAAAATTTCCCGGCGAATTGTTTACCAACTAAATTTTTAGCCAATATAACGTTCACCGGCTCGAAAGTGTATTGGTTAAACGTTTTCACCAAAACATAATCGATTTTTGGTCCGACCGTCAAGGCTGTGTTACTTGGCAACGTCCACGGTGTAGTTGTCCAAGCAAGTATGTGAATAGTCCCAAATCCTTGAAGGAAATTGGGTAATGTTTCTGGTTTTGTTTTGAATTGTGCTACAACCGTTGTATCGGTTACATCTCTATAACTTCCCGGTTGGTTTACTTCGTGTGAAGACAATCCTGTTCCGGCTTTTGGCGAATATGGTTGTATGGTGTAACCTTTGTAAAGTAAACCTTTGTCGTAGATTTGTTTCAATAACCACCAAACGCTTTCCATGTATTTGGATTTGTAGGTTACATACGGATCTTCCATATCAACCCAATACCCCATTTTTTCGGTTAGGTCGTTCCATACGTCAGTGTAGCGCATAACAGTTCGTTTACACGCTTCGTTGTATTCTTCGATGGAAATGGTTTTCCCGATGTCTTCTTTAGTGATGCCCAATTCTTTTTCGGTACCTAATTCAACAGGTAAACCGTGCGTATCCCAGCCCGCTTTTCGCTTAACTTGGTAACCTTTTTGGGTTTTATAACGACAAAAAATATCTTTAATCGCACGGGCCATTACGTGGTGAATTCCGGGCAAACCATTGGCAGACGGCGGTCCTTCAAAAAACACATAAGGCGTGGCTCCTTCACGCGAAGTTACACTTTGCTCAAAGACGTTATTTTTTTTCCAAAAATCAAGAACTTCTGAGGCCACTGTTGGCAAGTCAAGTCCTTTGTATTCAGTAAACTTAGTACTCATTTTGTCGTTTTCTTAAATCAGGTTGCGAAAGTAAGGAATTTTGAGAAAAGAGAATAGAAAATAGAGAAAAGAGAATAGACTTTTGCTGAAAATTAACAAAGACTTGCGGTTTTTTAAATATTAAGCAAAAACTTCCTTTAAAACCTCCAGAGATTTAGGTTTTTTGAAACCGTCTAGATGAATGGTATAGTAATCGAGTAGGATTTTGAGTAAAATTTGGCGTTCGATACCGGCAAAAACTTTTTGGTTGCTGTCAAATTTTAAATCGATTAGTTTTTTGAACAGATGGGTTTCGTGTTCGGTGAGACAACTTGTTCCCAGAAATGGAGAAAAAACACCATCCTTCATTTCGAAATGTTTGTTGTCAATGTCTGTTGTGTCTGGGTAGAATCCCAGGAATTTGGTCACTTCTAATAGCAAAATTAAGTGAAAATTAGCGGTGTCATCATGGTTATCTAGCCAGAGAAGAGCCGATTCTAAAAAGATAAATAAGTTTTCATTTTTTTCTTCTTCCTGAATGCTGTGGTGTAGCATTTCGGAAAGAAAAATAACAATTGTGCTTTTGATAATATCGGTATTGATGGTTTGGTAAGCCGAAGAGAGTTTGATTTCCTTAAAATGTTCGAGTGTGCCTTTGTTCTTGTGATTGGCTTCAATTTCCAATAGTGTTAACGGTTGGAAATAGGCAATTTTTTGGTTGGATTTTTTACTCGAAAAAGCACTTTGAACAAAATAACTTTTTAATCCGTCACTCAAAGTAAAGCATTTCACTATCAGGCTTTTTTCTTGATATTTAAGGGAAGAAATGACGATGGCTTTGGTTTTGACTAACATCTGAAAGTGCGATTTACGAAGTACAAAGTTTTAACGTATAATCATGACTTTCTTTACCGCAGTTTCCGAAGCATCTTCTGCAGCGATGAATACCATATACACTCCAGACGCCACTTTGTATTTGCCAAAAGCAGTAGTGTCCCATTCGATGGTACCGCCTTCCGAAGTGGTTTCGTAAACTAAGTTGCCTTCTATATCGGTGATTTTGATGTTGGCATTGGAAATCAAGCCGGCGATTTTAACCGTTCCCACAAAATCAGGCCGTACCGGATTAGGATAAATGTAAACCTCTTTTAAATCATCTGAAGGCTTGGTTGACGCACCTTGAAAAGAAACCAATCCTTTATCTGTGGCAAAAAAAACTTCCCCGGTTTCGGCATTAATATCTATGTCGTTTACCACATTACTAGGCAAAGGTGAATTGTCTTTTGTGAAATGATAAATCGTCTCTTGGCCGTTAGGAGAAAAAAGGAAAACTCCGGAATCGGCGGTGCTTATCCATTTTTGGTTGGAACCATTTACTTCAATATCGGTGATGAATTGTTCGTATAGAAGTTCTTGCGCTAAGTCATCTTCCAAAATAATAATGGCGTTGGCTTTCATTTGGTTACTGCTGTTATAGCTGCTGGTACTTGGCAATACGCGAAGACCTTTGTTTGTGCCAATCCAAACCTGATTTCGGTTGTCAATAGCAATAGCTCTGACATCTTTGGAAGGTAAATTGCCCAAATCAACACCTTCAGTTATTTTTTTAAAATCATTTGTGTTTTCATTGAAAGCGATAACCCCGTCGAGATAAGACGCCATCCATTTAGTCCCCGAATTATCTACAACAATTTTATTTAAATGGCTAAAGGTATAATTGTCTAAAACAGCTTCCATGTTGTAGGACTGCCATTGTCCATTGGTTTTTAATACATTGAGTTGATTTTTTACATTACTGTTGGTTACCCAAAGATTGCCGGATCGGTCAAAAGCAGATCCGTTTACCCTGATGCCGGTAGTAGTTGCATTATCTAAAGATTGCAAAGAACTGTTGGAAACATTGTACAATGTTGTGGGAATATTGTCAATAACTTCTAATAAACCATTCTGGTATGAACCTATATAAACTTGATTTTCATTGTTGGGGTTTACGGTTATTTTAGTCATTGATTTAGCCCCTAATACTTCGGTGTAGGGAATATTTAACCAACCGGTTTCATTGAATTTGCTTATTCCAAAAGAAGTCAGATCAAAGCCAACAAAATTATAAGGATTATATAAAACATTGTATCCGCCATAAGTAGCCCATAAATTGGTAGATGAACTGTCAATAGAGAACAAATAATTTCTAATTGGGCCATCGGGCATTATGAATTCAAAATTTGTTGAACTACTGGTAGTTGAGCCTAATATCCCATTTTCATTGGTGCCGATATAAATATTTTCATTGATAACCGTAGCGCAAGAGAAAGTTACAACCGCAGAAGTTACTTGTGTGCTTTGGATATGAGTTGCTTGTGTAAAAGAGGGATTAAAAACAAATACATGATTGGCAGAAGTAACTACTAAATAATTAGGTGTGGCTCTAATATCTAGGCCGTTTTGTCCGATGTTTCCAATCTCTTCGAAGAAATTACCATTGTACTTGTATACCCTGTTATTGGTGTTCATGCCAACCAATTGATTATTGAAAGTAACCATTCCGTTCCAATATCCACCATCAAAAATTACCCATTGGGCAAAATCATTCAAATTCGGATTGGTGATTGATGCTTTCCTGATTCCGTAAAAAACGGTTACCGCATAAATCTCTCCGTTATAAATTGCCGTTTGATAAACTTTTACTTCCTCTCCGTTAGGACCAATAAAATAAGTGTCTCCAAATTCTAAAGTGGCCAATTTATATTGTACAATACCAAAATCACAAGAGACATAAACAATCCCGTCATATTCCATGAAATGGTTAATTTTTTTGATGTTGGAAGGAATGTTTTTGTTGATGATGTCTACCACGTTTACCATGGAACCGTCGGCATCATTGATTACTATCATCAGTCCGTTTTCATAGCCTACTATGGTTTTGTTGAAGGTGTCACTATGGTAAACGGCCGAAATGGTTTGTCCCGATAGACCATCTATGGTGTTTATGGTTTGTAAGTCGCTGGAAAGTGTGTTTTTGATGAATAAGGCATTTTCGGCTGCTGCATATACTTTGTTGGCAGATTCAGAAAGGTCTTTGATTTGATTGTATGAAAAATAGCCTTTCCAATTTTGATTTTGTTGTGCAAAACCCATTGAGGAAATAAGGATTAATAAATAGAGTAGGCCTTTTTTCATTTGAGAATAATTTGAGTACAAATATAGTATAAACGTAAAAATTATAGTTTTGGTATTTGCACAATAAAAAATGCCCTCATTACTGAAGGCATTTTAAGGTTTTGGTTGGTTGTATTTGTTATTATACGATTCCTTGTGCTAACATGGCATCGGCTACTTTAACGAAACCGGCAACATTTGCACCTTTAACGTAGTCTGTATAGCCATTAGCATCTGTTCCATATTTCACACAAGCCGCGTGAATATTGGCCATGATGTCTTTTAATCTTTGGTCAACCTCTTCTGAAGTCCAGCTTAAACGCAATGAGTTTTGTGACATTTCAAGACCTGAAGTTGCTACACCGCCAGCGTTAGAAGCTTTACCTGGTGCGAAAAGAATCTTCGCATTTAAGAACACTTCGATAGCTTCTGGAGTAGAAGGCATGTTTGCACCTTCTGCCACACAGATACAGCCGTTGGCTACTAATGTTTTTGCTTCTTCACCATTTAATTCGTTTTGGGTTGCACATGGTAAAGCGATATCACATTTTACTTCCCATGGGCGTTTTCCGGCAACGAATTTAGCATTAGGATATTTAGTCAAATAATCAGAAATTCTACCGTAGTTTACGTTTTTGATTTCCATGATAAAGGCCAATTTCTCAGCATCTATACCTTCCGTATCTAAAATATATCCTGAAGAGTCAGAGGCAGTAACTACTTTTCCGCCTAATTCTGTTGCTTTTTGAATAGCATATTGAGCAACATTTCCAGAACCCGAAACTACTACTGTTTTTCCTGAGAAGCTATCGCCTTTAGTGGCCAACATGTTTTGAGCGAAATAAACATCGCCGTATCCAGTTGCTTCAGGACGAATTAATGAACCTCCGAAAGAAATCCCTTTACCGGTTAAAACGCCGGTGAATTCATTTCTTAATCTTTTATATTGACCAAACATGTAACCTACTTCTCTTCCGCCAACTCCAATATCTCCGGCAGGTACGTCAGTGTCAGCACCGATGTGTTTAGATAATTCGGTCATAAAGGCTTGGCAAAATTTCATGATTTCTATGTCTGATTTTCCTTTCGGATCAAAATCAGAACCTCCTTTTCCGCCGCCCATAGGCAAAGTGGTCAAGCTGTTTTTGAAAGTTTGTTCAAAGGCTAAAAATTTAAGGATACTTAAATTTACAGAAGGATGGAAGCGAATTCCACCTTTATATGGGCCGATAGCAGAGTTCATTTGGATTCTGTAACCACGATTTACTTGCGTATTTCCGGCATCATCAATCCAAGTTACACGGAACATGATGACTCTTTCCGGCTCAACCATTCTCTCCAAAAGCATTTTGTTTTGGTATTTTTTATTTTGTTCAATAAATGGAATTACAGTTTCTGCAACTTCTTTTACTGCTTGCATAAATTCAGGCTCATTGGCATTTCTTTTAGCAACCAATTCGATAAATTCATTAATACTTTGTGACATAAAATATACTGTTTAATTTTTTAAGAAAACGTTTTCGTAAATTGCGACAAATATACATTTTATTAAAAATGTGGTTATATTTTTTTTAAAATTCTCAGAATTTTTACGTTAATGTTAAGGAAATTTAAAGATAATTGTATTTAATGTTGACTTTTAAAACTTTTATTGCTTTTTTTCGTGTATAATTGAACAAAATTTTATTTTATTTTATAACTGAATGATGTTTTTATATATTTGTCGAGAATTGAACTTATTAGTATGCAAATGCCCAAAAAATTTATCATAACCCTGCTGTTGTTATTTGCATTTTCAAATAACACTTTTGCTCAATTTGGTTTTTCACATGAAATAGGAGCTATAGTTGGTCCGGTTGCCTTCCAATCTGATTATGGTGAGCGACATGATTTTTCGACAAATGCCGGAAATACCGGTTATGGAATTGGGATAATCCACTACCTGAATTTTTCATACAGAGCAGAGTGTAATTGTTACACGCCTGAAACTTATTTTAATGATCACTTTAAACTAAGAAGTGAATTATCGTATAATAAAACCGATTTACAGCATTTTGGCAAATGGGTTGATGGTAGTAGAACCTCTTTAATCGCCAATCAATTAAGAGGAATGAGAGGCAGTACAGCTGTAACCAATGTAGGGATGCAGTTAGAGTTTTTCCCTTTAAGTATCAGAGAATTCAGTTCTACCATTGGTGCCTTGGCTCCTTTTTTAAGTTTAGGAGGACAGTTCAGTTTTTATGATCCGGAAGCCTATTCTACTCTTGGAAATTTAAATACACCTTTAACAACTCCAATCAAGTATATGGGAGCCACAACTAACCAAGGAGGTACAGTTTGGTCTATCGTGGGAAGTGTTGGAACTCGATATAAGTTAACCGAACTTTCTGATTTAATGGTTGATTTGAGGATGCAATATTATTTTTCCAATTGGGTTGACGGTTTGAATCCTGATCCTGCAGTTTATGTTGAAAACAGAGCTAACGATTGGAATGTATGGCTAAACTTTGGCTATATTTATTACCTACAATAGGGTTATTCTTCCATTACATCTTTATAATCGGGATATAAGAATTTATTGTAAGGAAATCGCGTAATGTGGATTTCTCTAACAGCCTCGTATACTTTTTCTCTAAACTCTTCAAAATTATCTTTGTTAGTAGCTGAAATGAATAAGGCATTTTTTTCGCCAACATTACTCATCCAAGTTGTTTTCCACTCCTCTAAGGTATTGTGTTTGGTTGTTTTTTCGGTGATTAAATCATCAGCTTCAATTTGTAAATGTTGGTAAGCATCAATTTTATTAAAAACCATGATGGTTGGTTTGTCGTTGCTTTTGATGTCTAATAGGATTTGATTTACAGAGTTTATATGCTCTTCGAAATCGGGGTGCGAAATGTCAACAACATGTAATAGCAAATCAGCTTCTCTTACTTCATCCAAAGTGCTTTTAAAGGATTCTATTAATTGGGTTGGTAGTTTTCTAATAAAACCTACGGTGTCTGAAAGTAAAAACGGCAAATTTTTGATTACAACTTTGCGCACAGTAGTATCTAATGTAGCAAATAATTTATTTTCAACAAAGACTTCACTTTTACTGATCACATTCATTAATGTTGATTTTCCAACATTAGTATAACCTACCAACGCTACACGAACCATGGCGCCGCGATTGCTTCTTTGCACAGACATTTGCTTGTCTATGGTTCTGATTTTTTCTTTTAGCAATGCGATTCTGTCTCTAACAATTCTTCGGTCTGTTTCAATTTCAGTTTCTCCGGGACCACGAAGTCCAATCCCTCCTTTTTGTCGTTCTAAGTGAGTCCACATTCCGGAAAGACGGGGTAATAAATATTGGCATTGGGCTAATTCTACTTGGGTTCTGGCGTATGAAGTTTCTGCTCTTTGGGCAAAAATGTCCAAGATTAAATTGGTTCGGTCCAGAATTTTACAGTCCAGAATTTTAGAAATATTTTTTTGTTGGGAAGGCGACAATTCATCGTCAAAAATTACTGTTGAAATATTATTTTCTTTAATATACAAATGTATTTCATCCATTTTACCGGTTCCTAAAAAAGTTTTAGGATTGGGCCGCTCTAACTTTTGCGAAAATCTTTTAATTACTTGTCCTCCTGCAGTGTAGGTTAAGAATTCTAACTCGTCGAGGTATTCACTTAGCTTATCTTCACTTTGGTTTTGAGTAATAATCCCAACAATTACAGTGCGCTCAAAATTTATAATCTCTTTTTCTAACATTTGGTTTTATTGAATTACAAAAATAGTGATAAGAAATTTAAGTTTGCCTACATTTTATTTACCAAATAGTAACAATAAATTCAATTATTTCGCCAAAAAAAATATAAATGTTATTTTTTTCATAATTTTTACTAAATTTGAAACTCAAAATCCAAAAAAAACTCAATTAAACAACTAAAATTTTCATTTCATGAAAAAAATTACTTTACTATTGGTGACATTATTTTTTTCAATGCTTGGTTATTCACAATTTACACCAACTGTTGAAGGATTTGAGTCAACCTCAGGACCTACTCCGCTACCATCAACTACATGGTCTTTATCAACGGGGAGTTGGGCAGTATTTGATAATGGGGTTGGTCTAAACCAACGTTGGGGTATTAACTCAACAGTAGTTGCGCCCCCAACACCACCACTGGTGTATCAAGGAACCAATTCCGCGTATATAAATAGAGAGAATATTGGTCAGGGTAACACTTCCGAAGAATATTTGGCCTCACCATTGGTTACAATACCAAATAATGGTCAACTTAGGTTTTATACTAGGACTTTTACAACTGGAAACCAAGGGACAATATATCAAATTAAAATTGCCCCCGGTTTTGCTACTCAAAATGATCCCGCAGATTATACTTTGGTGCAGGAATGGACAGAAGTTAATTTAACAACAACTTACAATGTATATGAAGAGAAACTGGTGGATTTATCTGCATATGCCGGACAACAAGTTTATGTGTCATTTGTAAAAATTTACACTCAGCCGGGTACCGGTATAGATGGAGATCGATGGTTGATAGATGATGTTAGTATACTTGAAAGATGTTTAGATCCTATTAATCTAACCGCAACAGGCATTACTCAAACTTCAGCTAATTTAAGTTGGGGTAATCCAAGTGGGGCTACTTCATGGGAAATTGAAGTGTTGCCTTTGGCGAGTCCATTTACAGGGGTTGGTATTGTATATAATGGTATTTTGCCATATACTGCTACAACTACTGCAACAGGAACACCACTTGCTCCTTCCACAGACTATAAATATTATGTTAGAGCCTTGTGTTCTAATGGGGCAAATAGTGTTTGGGTTGGGCCATTTAATTTTTCAACCTCTTCACCTGGTTTTACTTGTGCTGCTCCAATAGTAATTGGCTCAATTCCTTATAGTACAACAGATAATACAGCTAATTATGGAGATACTACTGACGTAGCTCAGCCGGCAGCTTGTGCAGGAACAGCAACTAATTACATGACTGGTAATGATGTGTTTTATTCATATACACCAACAACAAGTGGTGCAATAAGTGTAACAATGACGCCAGGTGCAACATGGTCAGGTATATTTGTTTATCAAGGATGTCCAAATGTTGGGGTTAGTTGTATTGCCGGTGTGGCCAATACGGGAAATGCCCCAAGGGTTATTCCAAGTATTGCTGTAACTGCTGGTCTAGAATACATTATTGTTATTTCTACCAATGCCGCTCCACAAACTTTAGGATATACTTTGGTAATACAACAAGTTAACTGTGCTGAGCCAACAACACTATCAGTTAGTGGTTTAACACAAACTTCTGCCAATTTAACCTGGGCTAATCCTGGAGGTGCTACTTCATGGGAAGTAGCGGTTCAACCGGCAGGTTCTCCTATACCTTCTGGGTCTGGAGTACAAACGAATATTAATACTGCTTACCTAGCAGCTGGACTTACCGTAAATACTGCTTATCAGTATTATGTAAGAGCCGATTGTAATAATAGTACTTTTAGTGCATGGGCAGGGCCATTCTTGTTCAGCACACTTTGTAATCCATTCCCTGTTCCTTTTCAAGAGGGTTTTAACACAGGCTCGCCTACAGAGAATTGCTGGACAGTATTAAACTCTAATGGAGACACAGATGTGTGGGATATGAATTACGCCACTACTCCTTTTGAGGGGAACCAATGTGCGGCCATGACAACTGATTTCAATGCAGGAGCAAACAACGATTGGTTAATTTCTCCTCAAATCATTTTAACAGGAAACCAAAGGTTGAAATTTCACTATAGAGTTCAATCAACTGGTGAGCCTAATGATTTTAGAGTGATGTTATCTACTAATGGAACAAGTCCAACAGATTTCACTACTACTTTAATACCTTTGGCCACATATAGCAATACCACTTATGTACAAACAATTCAGACTTTAGCAGGAATTAGTGGTCCGGTAAATATTGCTTGGCATATTCCGGGCGGTGGTTTAGACGGATGGAGATTGTTTATAGATAATGTTATTATAGAGGATATTCCAACATGTCCTGAGCCATCACTTATTTCATCAAGTGCTGTTTTATCAACATCTGCTACAGTGTCTTGGACAAACGGTGGGTCAGAAACGGCATGGCAAGTTTTAGCTTTACCTTGTGGCTCTACTGCGCCAAATGCTAGTTCAACAGGATTTATAGACGTAACAGGAAACCCTTATACATTTACCGGATTAACTCCAACAACTTGTTATGATGTATATGTTAGAGCGGTATGTTCACCATCAGACATTAGTCCTTGGACAGGTCCGGCAACATTTACTACTCAAGTAGCACCGCCGGTTTGCGGGGGCACTTTTACCGATCCGGGAGGAGCAAATGCTGATTATGCAGGAGGTACTGATTCTACAGTAACCATTTGTCCTGTTAATCCAGGAGAGGTTGTAACGGTAACTTTTAATTCTTTTGATACGGAGGCGAATTGGGATGCACTTTATGTTTTTGATGGAAATTCTATTAACGCTCCTCAAATTGCCAGCACCAATCCACCAGCAAATGTACCTGGTGGTTTAGCAGGAGGATATTGGGGAACAGTAATACCAGGTCCATTTACTTCATCTAGTTCTGACGGATGCTTAACTTTTAGATTTAGAAGTGATGCATCAGTTCAAAATCCGGGATGGGATGCTAATGTTACTTGTGCTCTTCCTCCAACATGTAGAAGACCTACTGCTGTTACTTCATCTACAGTTACTTCAAATTCAGTTATTTTGAATTGGACACAGCCAACTAATCCAGATAATAGTGTTGCTTCTGCATGGCAAGTATTAGCACTACCATGTGGATCTCCTGCGCCTGCAGCTAATGCAACCGGATTTGTAGATGTGACTTCTGGCCCGCCTTACACTTTGACAGGTTTAAATTCTTCAACTTGTTATGATATTTATATTAGAGCTGTTTGTAGTCTTACGGATAGCAGTATATGGTCTGGTCCAACTACTATTACAACACAAGTAGCGCCTCCGGTTTGTGGTGGTACATTTGTTGACGCTGGTGGACCCGCAAATTACCCAGGAAATTCGGACTCTACAGTTACAGTTTGTCCAGTTAATCCTAGTGATGTAGTTACAGTAACCTTTACATCATTTAATACCGAAACCAATTGGGATGCACTATATGTTTTTGATGGAAACTCAATTACTTCTTCACAAATTGCTAGTACTAATGGACCAGGAAACGTCCCAGGAGGTTTAGCAGGAGGATTTTGGGGAACGGCTATACCAGGCCCATTTACCTCTTCAAGTCCTGATGGATGTTTGACATTTAGATTTAGAAGTGATGGTGCATTTAACCTTGACGGTTGGGTTGCTAATGTTACTTGTAATCCAGCGCCAGAATGTCCAAAACCAAATACTTTAACCGCTACAAGTATTACAACAACTTCTGCGTTTTTAGGATGGAATGAGCAAAATTCTGCAGTAGTTCAATGGGAAGTAATCATATTGCCTTTGGGTTCTCCGGTTCCATTACCAACAGCTATAGGAACTATTGTTTCAACTAATCCGGCATTGTTTACAGGATTAACTCCCGGAACACAATATACATTCTATGTAAGAAGTATTTGTCCAACATCCGGAACAAGTTTATGGTCAAATGGATTTAATTTCAATACATTATTAGCTAATGACGAATGTAGTGGCGCAACGTTTGCTGCGGTTAATTCTTCTGCGGTTTGTCAACAAGTGACTCCGGGCTCTATAGCTGGAGCGACTGCTTCAGCATCACCTGCGATTGCGCCATGTATTGGTACTGCGGATGATGATGTTTGGTACCAATTTATCGCTACTAATCAATATTTAAATTTAGCATTACAAAACGTTACCGGAACTACAACGAACTTAAACTTTGCAGTTTATTCTGGTCAATGTGGGACTTTAACTCAGATTTTCTGTAGTGCTGCAAACAGTTTATCCGGGGTATTAAATAATTTAACGGTTGGAACTACTTATTATGTTAGAGTTTATTCTAAT
>JBDLVY010000090.1:0-5215 GCA_039804545.1 Bacteroidota bacterium
TTGTAATCTAAACTATCAATATTACCGTCAATTCTGGCATTTCCTGAGGCAAACCCTCGTATGTTCGTAATGACATCACCACCAATCTTACTCAAGATACCTAAGTTGAATCGGTCAAAATTCAAATCGACATCCAATACTGTCTGATTGTCAACAATTTCAATATTCCCATCGGCGTTGAAGGAATCAAAATTTTCATTTTCTAAGTTTGAAACGATGTGGAATTTTCGAAGGGTTTCATCGCCTTCAATGTCCAGATTCAGATTGCCTAAAGGAATAGCATTAACCGACAAACTATCTATTTTTAGCCTAGATGTAGGCTGGAAAACTGTACTGCTTTGCTTGAAATTAATTTTTCCGTTTAGGTTTCCGTCAAACCTGAATTTTTCTACATCGGGTGTGACTTTATTTAGGTTGACATTGTCAAAAGTGAGTTGCAAATCCTTATTTTGACTTTCTTTGATTATACCTATAAAATTGATACTTTGATTTTCATGGGATAACACCAAATTTTCAAAATTGAAATTTTTCAGTTTTTTATCAAAAACTATTTTACTGCTTTCCGGGTTTTCTTTTTCATTCAAATACCACAGATAATCTTTGAATTGTAGCTCTGATTTGTCAAAACCAACCACATTATTATTGTCTTTATTAATGGTATGGTAAAGGTTCAGATTATAAAAATCGAGCCCTTTTTTACCGCCTTTAAATTCTGTTCTGAAGCGCAATGTATCATTAGAAAAAGTATTAATCATACTGAAATCTCTAATTTTGTAATGCTTCGTTTTGATAGAATCCATTTGCACATAAGCATTATACAATGGGTTTTGGTTATCAACCTGAAGTAAAATATTATCAAAGGTATTGTCGTAAGCCGTAATTTTAGGCGAATTAAAATTCAATACAAACTTCTTTGTATCTGAACCTATATTGCCCTTCAAAACGGTATTAGGCGCCAAAGTAATATCGGGATTGAAAATCTCAATAATCTTACTATTGATGGCAAAGTTGAATTTCAAGTATTGATTGGGCAAGACTTTGTTGGACTTGTAATTTGAATAAAAAGTACCCAAGGCATTTTCTGCCATTTTTTGGACTTGATTGAATTGGTATTTCCCCACAACTGAACCTTCAATTGCATCTGGAGAATTGATGGTTATGGTTCGTTCTCCGGTGTTGTCAAAACTCGAATTCATTTCAAGGTAATCTAGGAAATACATGTCTTTTTTATTCTGATAAGACGAATTGGTCAATAACAAATTTCCTTTAAGATTGTCTAATGAATTTCCGGTAGCTTTGACTACGATATCGCCTTTGAACACCGCAATAGAGTCTTTGATAAAGTTGAGTTTCACCAAATTGGCATAGTCTATTTTGGAATGAAAATCATATACATTTTCTGCCTTAGACAAATCAACGACACCATTGAAATCCATGAATAAATTAGGGTCATTGGCAATTACCGTTCCTTTAAAAATGGGTTGCTTAAAAGAACCGTCTACTATAATTTTGCTGTAGTTGTAACCATTGTAATGCAATTGGTAAATATCACCCACAAAAGAAGTATTCAAGTATTGCTGGGTGAATCCTTTTCCTGTAACATCCAAATCAAGACTCACCTTACCGATGGATTTGTCGTTAATCATTTTACCCACATCAAAATTATCCAAAATGACGTAGCCATTGTATTTGGCATTGTCGATATTGTTTATTTCAGTCATGTGCAAATCCGATTCAACTATGCCCAGAGCAGTATTCATTACAAAATCGGCATTGATGTACTTTTGCGTTACTTCGGCTTTTCCTACAAAGTAAAACTGCCCCAATTTTTGCAAAGAAGTTGGCAGTTTTTTCCCAAGTATGTTGGGTAAAAGCTTGGTCAAATCCGTATAATTAGAAGTGATTTTATCAAAGTCACCTTTCATGTAAAAAGCACCCGGACTTCGAGGAAAAAGGTTTTTAAAATTTACATCACCTTTTATAATGGATTTCTTATCGTCTTCAAGGTACAAATTGGTCGCATAAAAATCATTGAGTGTTCCTTTGACTTTAGTTTGCAGATAAAACTTTTTGTTCTTGCCCAATTCGGTGTAAAAATACCTGATATCATTGGTTGAAAGTATAGCGCTATCCAAAGCAACATCAAATAAAACTTTGTTGTTAAAATCACTAAAATCCTTTTTCTCCTTGCTGTAGGTCAACAATACTTTCCCTTTCAGAAATGATTCGTCAGTTTTAAGAGTTAAATTTTCTAGATTGATATTTTTCTTAGTATATCCAAAATCTGAAGTCAAATTTCTCACCCACAAACCTCTATGGTCTTTGAAACTCATTTCGGCAATTTGAGCAGTAACATTTGGTCCTTTGATTTGAAATTTTTTAAGACGTGCATTTAATTGACTAAAATCAACATCTTTCGGATTGACCCTATTGTAATCAGTCATGGTAAAATGTGAATTCTTCACATAAACATTGGCCGAAGTCATCAAAAACTTTCCTGAACCAGGTTTACCATCATCAAAAGCGGCCACAAATAAATCTAAATTTGTGTCTTTTTCCTTTTTGTAATTAACAATATTTAGTGTCAAATCGTCAAACCGTAAATCACCAAATCTTAGTTTGCCGTCAACAAGATTTTTGAAATCTAAAATACTGGTTTTAATTCTTTTAGAGAAAATCAGAGTATCGTTGTGATGGTCTAAAACCAGAACGGTTTTTAGCTTTACACCGCCAAAAAAAGTAATCGCAACTTGATCTATATTGATATGAGTACCGTAATCTTCATTGAGTTTGTCTGTGGCATAATGGGCAATCTTAGTTTGAACTACCGGTAAGGAAAGGGCAATAGCAGTCAGTAGCAATAGCAATAACAGCGCAACAATGGTGCGAATTACAAACTTTCTGACTTTCTTTAACTTGCTATTTTTTTTATTTTTTTCCAAATGGTGTTTGACTTAGGAAAGAAAATTACCTTTGCAAAAAATCTTTATTTTTGATTTTTCTGTAGGCTTGTCAAATATAAATCAAAATTTGTGCCTTTTATGCATACCGAGGAAGTTTTTATTCTGGCTATTGAAAGTTCGTGTGATGATACAGCAGCAGCTGTTTTGCGCAATGACAAGGTATTATCCAATGTTGTTGCCCGACAAAATATTCATGAAGAATATGGAGGTGTCGTTCCGGAGTTGGCTTCGCGTGCACACCAGCAAAATATAGTACCCGTAATTGATGTAGCGCTCAAAAAAGCTGGAGTGACCAAAGAGCAACTCTCTGCTATAGCATTTACGCAAGGTCCGGGATTGATGGGTTCACTTTTAGTTGGAGCTTCATTTGCCAAATCATTATCAATGGCTTTGGCTATTCCGCTGATTGCCGTGAATCACATGCATGCCCATATTTTAGCCCATTTTATAGAGGAAGAAGGTTTTGACAAACCCACATTTCCTTTTTTGGCGTTGACCATTTCGGGCGGACATACCCAAATTGTAAAAGTGAACCACTTTTTTAACATGGAAATCATTGGTGAAACTACAGATGATGCTGTTGGAGAAGCTTTTGACAAAACTGCTAAAATATTGGGGTTGCCTTATCCGGGCGGACCATTAATAGACCAATTTGCCAAAGAAGGTAATCCTAAAAAATTCCCATTTACCAAACCAAAAGTTGATGGATTAGACTTTAGCTTTTCAGGTTTGAAAACACAGATTTTGTATTTTGTTCAGAAAAATGTTTTGGCTAATCCAAATTTTATTGAAGAAAACAAATACGATATTTGTGCTTCGGTGCAAAATGTGATTATCGAAATTTTGATGGACAAACTAAAATTGGCTGTAGCCGAAACCGGCATCAAACAAATCGCTATTGGCGGTGGTGTTTCTGCCAATACCGGAATCAGAACGACTTTGAAAGCGGCTGAAGCCAAATATGGTTGGTCAACATTTATACCTAAATTTGAATACACCACCGATAATGCAGCGATGATTGGCATTGTGGGTTACCAAAAATATTTACACGACAAATTCACCGATTCTACTGTCGTTTCTAAAGCCCGAATCGAATTCTAAACCATGCAGTTATTCTACAATCCATCAATTAATGAAACAGCTACTTCTTTTGTTTTTGACAAAGAAGAAAGCAAACACATCATAAAAGTATTGCGCAAAAAAGAAGGCGACACTTTATTTGTTACCAATGGACTGGGATTTTTATTTCAAACCGAAATCACTATCGCCTCAGATAATAAATGTACGGTGAAAATCATTTCGTTTGAGCAACAGGAAAAACCAAAATTTTATTTGCATTTGGCTGTTGCACCTACTAAAATGAATGAACGCTACGAATGGTTTTTAGAAAAAGCTACCGAAATTGGCCTACAGGAAATCACCCCAATTATCTGCGAACACTCGGAGCGAAAAGTAATTAAAACGGATAGATTTCAAAAAATATTGGAAAGTGCGATGAAACAATCATTGCATTATTATTTGCCCAAACTTAATGAACCCATCTCATTCAGAGACTTCATCAATAAGGAAAACAAAGGTCAAAAATTCATCGCCCATTGCGAAGAAACCGATAAAAAATCATTGAAGAACGAATTAAAAACCAACCAAGACATTACGGTTTTAATTGGACCTGAAGGAGATTTTTCTGTTAAAGAAATCCAATCAGCGCTTGAGCAAAACTATATTCCTGTATCTTTGGGACAAACGCGTTTGCGAACAGAGACAGCTGCGGTAGTGGCTTGTCATTCGGTAATATTTAAAAATGAAACATAACAGCTGTTTATGAAAAAAGTTTTTTTTCTGTTTTTACTGATAACTGCTATTGGCAATTCCCAAGAAATAGCCTTACTAAAATACAATGGTGGTGGCGATTGGTATGCGAACCCAACTTCATTATCGAATTTAATAAAATATGCCAATCAGACGATCAATACCAATATTAAAAGCAAACCGGCTACTGTTGAGCCCGGAAGTCCGGACATATTTGGCTATCCGTTTGTACATATGACTGGTCATGGCAATGTGGTTTTTAGTGATGCGGAAATTGTAAATTTGAGAAATTATCTGCTTTCAGGCGGATTTCTGCATGCCGATGACAATTATGGCATGGACCAATACATTCGCAAAGAAATTAAAAGACTATTTCCTAATAATGATTTGGTCGAAATTCCGGCCAATCATCCTATTTTTCAAAAGCCGAATGTTTTTGCTTC
>JBDLVY010000091.1:0-3976 GCA_039804545.1 Bacteroidota bacterium
ATAAATAGTTGAGTTGCACCTAATTTTATAAATTTGCCCAAAATTGAAGCCTTTGAAAAAGTTACTTTTTGTTATCGGATTATGTTTGATGTTGCCCATTAGTCTTTGGTCACAAAAAAACTCAAAGATTAATATAGAACATGCCGATTTTTTTGACATCAATCAAACTGAAATTCCCGATGCCGCTTTACTTCGCGGCAATGTTAGGGTAAGCCATGACGGTGTTATTTTTACCTGCAATAAAGCTTATTTTTTTCAAAAAGAAAATTACCTCAAGGCTTTTGGTGATGTACAAATGGTGCAAGGCGACACCCTTTTTTTAAACAGTAAATATGCCGAATACAATGGCGAAGTGCGACAAGCTTATGCAACCGGAAATGTTGTAATGCGTTCTCCCGAATCGACTTTGGTAACCGACACCATC
Source organism: Bacteroidota bacterium (assembly GCA_039804545.1). GTDB lineage: Bacteria > Bacteroidota > Bacteroidia > Flavobacteriales > Flavobacteriaceae > Flavobacterium. The sequence continues at coordinate 425 of JBDLVY010000091.1, forward strand.
AATTTTGACCGAAATACACAAGAAGCCTTTTACAATTCTTACGGCAAGATAACCAACCGCGAAAACACTTTAAAAAGCAAATCAGGTCGGTATTATGCCAATGAAAAGAAGTTTAAATTCTTAACCGCCGTTACGATTACCAATCCGAAATACACCATCAAGTCAAATCATTTGGATTACTACACCAATTCGGGTCACTCGTATTTGTTTGGTCCGTCAACCATCACCAGTAAAGAGAATTACATTTATACCGAAAAAGGTTTTTATGATACCAAAAAGAATTTGGCTTATTTCAAACGAAAATCATACATCAAATACAAAGACCGACGCATCGAAGGGGACAGTTTGTATTATGACCGAAACCGCGAATATGCTTCGGCTACAAACAATGTAAAAATCACCGATTCTATCAATAAAGGTTTAATCAAAGGGCATTACGCCGAAATCTATCGCAATCTGAAAACCCAAAAAGATTCGATGATGATTACCAAAAAAGCCGTCGCCATTACTTTGGTCGAAAACGACTCGATGTATGTACACGGTAAAAAAATGATCATCACCGGAAAACCGGGAGAACGCATAGTGCGCGCTTTTAACAATGTGCGTTTTTACAAAACCGACATGAGTGGCAAATGTGATTCCATCCATTCCGATCAAAAAACAGGCTTGACCAAAATGATTAAAAACCCAATCCTTTGGAACTACGAAAACCAAATGACCGGCGATATCATGCACCTTATTGGCAACAACCAAACCGAAAAACTCGACTCGCTCAAAGTGCTCAACAATGCTTTTATCATTTCAAAAGACACGCTCAGCACGGGTTATAATCAAGTCAAGGGCCAAAACCTTTACGGAAAATTTGTTGACAACAAACTCAAAGAAGTCGACATAGTCAAAAACACCGAAGTCATTTATTATATGCGCAATGACCAAAAAGAATTGATTGGCATCAATAAAAGTGTCAGCAGTAAAATCAATATGATTTTAGACAAAAACACTATTGAATCGATAACCAATTTCAACCAAATTGACGGAGATATTTATCCCGAAGCCGAACTGCCCGAAAATGCACGGAAGCTAAGGGGATTTATTTGGCGTGGCGACGAACGGATAAAATCTAAAGACGAAATTTTCCCTCAAGAAGAACTCGATTTGGATGCCAAGATTCAAGCGAAGAGTAAGGTCGAAAATGCCAAAGAAGACAAACCAATAGCACCAAGCAAAGAAACTTTAGAGTACGACAAGAATAATCCGAAGCCGAAGCCGACAACTGAAGCAAAACCAACAGTGAAATAATGGTAACGCAAATTTGTCCAAAGTGTAAACAAGATGCTTTCACTTGGTACGTAAGCGAAGTACTGCCTAATATAACGGTTTGGAGTTGCAACAATTGTCCGCTGCAAATATTTGAAGAAGACCATGATGAAGAAATTTGTGAAAACTGTAATGAAAAAACCAAAACGCTGTTAAGAAGCCAAGAAGAACAATTCAATTGGTGTTCCCATTGCAATACGGTTACCAATTACCAATTAAACGAATAAATCAACACCAGTTGAAAGAAGATTTTCTAAAATACCAAGCACAAACTTCACCGTATCCTTTGGGTATGGAAGTCTCGCATGCTATTGGCTCCTATATTTACGACACCAATAATAAAAAATACCTTGATTTTGTAGCCGGCGTTTCGGCTTGTAGTTTGGGCCACCAACACCCAAGAGTCAATCAAGCGATTATTGACCAATTGAATAAGTACTCACACGTAATGGTTTATGGCGAATATGCCCAACATCCTGCGGTGGCTTATTGCAAATTGTTGGTCGAAAATTTACCGCCAAGTCTGAACAAAATCTATTTAGTCAATTCAGGAACCGAAGCTTGTGAAGGCGCATTAAAATTGGTTCGAAGAGTAACCGGAAGAAGTCAGTTGATTTCTTGTCACAATGCCTATCACGGTAACACTATGGGTTCAATGAGTGTGATGGGATTTGAAGAACGAAAACAAATCTTCCGACCATTGATTCCCGATGTAGATTTCATCACCTTTAATAATGAAGCCGATTTGGCAAAAATCACCACCAAAACAGCCGGAATTATTCTCGAAAGTATTCAAGGCGGCGCAGGTTTCATTCAGCCGAAAAATGATTTTTTGGCCAAAGTAAAAAAGCGTTGCGAAGAAGTAGGTGCGTTAATGATTGTTGACGAAATCCAACCCGGATTTGGAAGAACCGGAAAACTATTCGGTTTTGAAAACTATAATGTAGTTCCCGACGTAGTTATTATAGGAAAAGGAATGGCCGGTGGCATGCCTGTTGGTGGATTTATAGCCCATGAAAAACATATGGATTTGCTGAGTCACGATCCGAAATTGGGACACATCACCACTTTTGGCGGACATCCTGTCATAGCGGCAGCTTGTTTGGCGACTTTGGAAGAAGTATTAGAAAAAAATTACGCTGCACAGTCATTAGCAAAAGAAAAACTTTTCAGGGAACTTTTGGTACATCCTTTGATAGAAGAAATTCGAGGCCGAGGCTTAATGCTGGCAGCGATGACCAAAGACCCAGAAATCACCAATAAAGTGATACTCAAATGTCAGGACAAAGGGCTGATTTTATTTTGGCTCCTATTTGAAGGTTGTGCTATCAGAATTACACCTCCACTCACCATCTCAGAGGATGAAATCAGAGAAGGTTGCGCCATCATTATCGAAGCGATGAATGAGATAGTTGAAGGTTAGAGTTGAAAGTTCCGAGTTAAATCCTCCAAGTTATGAGTTCAGTTTGTACATGAAACTTTGAATGTTGAACCCGAAACCAAAAAACAATATAAATTGTTAATTAAATTGTTTACAACAATACCGCGCTTCCATTAAAAAAGAACTGCGTTTCCCTAATTTTATTAAGGATAATTTTAATACCTACTAGTATGCACCTAGATCACGACGAAGAAGATTACAACTTATCCTTAGCGAAATTTGAATCGATGTTGAAAACCAACAAAGTTTTATTTTTCGATTCCGAGGAGTTCGAGGAAATCATTCTGCATTATCTCGACATGGGAAAAGCTACGCTGGCCAAAAAAGCCTTGAAGTTAGGACTGGAACAACACCCAAGATCTACCGGATTAAAACTGGTTCAAGTAGAAATGTTGGTGTACGACGACAAATTAGATCAGGCTGAAAAATTATTAAACGAATTGTACGCCATTGAGCCCACTAACGAAGAAATTTTTATCCAAAAAGCCAATATTTATTCAAAAAGAGACAACCACGAAAAAGCCGTTGAATTTTTACAAACAGCCCTTCTTTATACAGAAGATTATGCTGATGTATACAACTTAATCGGGATGGAATATCTTTTTATGGACAACTTAGAATTGGCCAAAGAAAATTTCATCAAATGCTTGGAAGAAGACACCGAAGACCAAGCCGCGTTATATAATGTGGTGTATTGTTTCGAGTTCTTAGATCAAAACGAAGAAGCCATAACTTACTTGCACCAATATATCGATCGCAATCCTTACAGCGAAATTGCTTGGCATCAAATTGGT
>JBDLVY010000092.1:0-5273 GCA_039804545.1 Bacteroidota bacterium
TTTAAGTTCATTATTTAAGGGATAAGTTTAAAGGGATAAGGGACCTAGACTTTTGCCATATCCCTATTCCCTTATCTCTTTATTTACTGGCAAACAATTTCACATCCGTTTCCGAAATCTCGCTTCCGCCAAGAATAATTAATCTTTCGACAACATTTCTAAGCTCGCGAATATTTCCGGTCCAGTCGTATTCTTGTAATAATTTAATGGCGTCCTTGGAAAATGATTTTGTAGCATTTCCTTGTTCTTCCGCAATTTTTACGGCGAAGTGTTCTATTAATAACGGAATATCATCACGTCTGTCATTTAACGAGGGTACTTTGATTAAGATAACCGCCAAACGATGGTACAAATCTTCTCTGAAACGACCTTCAGCGATTTCTTTTTTCAAATCTTTGTTGGTTGCCGCTACGACACGTACATTGATTTTAATGTCTTTATCGGCGCCGACTCTTTGAATCAGGCTTTCTTGCAATGCCCGTAAAACTTTGGCTTGTGCAGACAAACTCATATCACCAATTTCATCCAAGAAAATCGTTCCGCCATCAGCCGCTTCAAATTTTCCGGCGCGGTCTTTTACGGCGGATGTAAACGCACCTTTCACGTGACCGAACAATTCACTTTCTATTAATTCGGATGGAATGGCGGCGCAATTGACTTCGATCACTGGCGCATTGGCTCTTTCGCTTTTTTCGTGTAATTGGTGGGCGACTAATTCTTTTCCGGTTCCGTTTGGTCCGGTGATTAAAACTCTGGCATCGGTTTGCGCTACTTTGTCAACCATTTGTTTGATTTGGTTGATGGGTTCGCTTTCGCCTATGATTTCGTAGTTTTTGGAAACCTTTTTCTTTAGAATTTTATTTTCAACCACCAATTGCTTTTTGTCTAAAGCGTTGCGAACGGTATTTAATAAACGATTCAAATCAGGTGGTTTGGAGATGTAATCAAAAGCCCCGAGACGCATCGTATTGACAGCAGTTTCTAAATCACCATGACCGGAAATCATGACCATTGGGATTTCTGGTTTGATTTTTTTTACGGCTTCGAGCAATTCTTCGCCATTCATTTTGGGCATTTTGATGTCACACAACACCAAATCGTAATCCTCATTTTTGATTTTTTCAAAACCGATTTTTCCATCTTCGGCTTCGTCAACAATATAAGTTTCGCTTTCTTCGGTTAGTATTTTGATCAATACTCTACGGATGGTAGCTTCATCTTCGATGATTAATATTTTGGGCATAAATTAATGTTTCGAGTTTAAAAGTTTCGGGTTGATTGGTTAAGCTACCAATACACGACTATTTTTTTTATGGTTTGCCTTTAGCCCTGATTGAAGTGGAAATCCTTTTTTGTCTTGCCTTGGGTTTTACCCGAGGTGAGGCAAAAAAGATTGCAACGGAAAGCAGGAATAAGGTTTATTCTTGGCCCGAGCCTTTCGCTTCCAATCAGTTTTGACAAAAGTAGTATAAAATCACATTAACCACCTTAATTTTGTTGCATCAAAAATAGATTTAATACTTTTACAGCACCAAAACGAAGCACTATGTCTACCGCAAAAAAAGATTACAAAAGAATTACGACCAAGTCCTTATTTGATATGAAAGCCAATGGCGAAAAAATATCGATGTTGACGGCTTATGATTATACGATGGCGAAGATTGTTGATACCGCTGGTGTTGATGTAATTTTAGTGGGTGATTCTGCCAGTAATGTGATGGCCGGACACGAAACCACTTTGCCGATTACTTTGGACCAAATGATTTATCATGCTTCTTCAGTAGTAAGAGCCATTGAGAGAGGTTTGGTGGTAGTTGATTTGCCATTTGGAAGTTACCAATCTGACCCAAAAGAAGCCTTGCGTTCGGCGATTAGAATCATGAAAGAAAGTGGCGGACATGCTGTAAAATTAGAAGGCGGAAGCGAAATCAAAGAAAGTATCAAACGCATCTTGAATGCCGGAATTCCGGTGATGGGCCATTTAGGTTTGACGCCACAATCGATATACAAATTCGGAACTTATACCGTTCGGGCCAAAGAAGAAGCCGAAGCCGAACAATTAATAGAAGATGCCAAATTGTTAGAAAAACTAGGCTGTTTTGCCTTGGTTTTGGAAAAAATTCCAGCGTCATTAGCAGAAAAAGTAGCCAAGACGATTTCGATTCCCGTAATCGGAATTGGAGCCGGTGGTGGCGTTGACGGACAGGTTTTGGTGATTCATGATATGTTGGGGATGAATAATGAGTTTAGCCCAAGATTCCTTAGACGTTACTTAAACTTATACGAGCAAATGACTTCGGCTATTGGGAATTATGTGGCCGATGTAAAGTCGAGTGATTTTCCGAATGCAGGTGAGCAATATTAATTCAGATTTTTAGATTGTTAGATTTTTAGACATATGCACAGATTTAAAGATTTGGAAATTTGGAAATTAAGCCGGCAGTTTTGTTCACATATTTATGCTACAACTGCAAATTTTCCTGATAACGAAAAATTTGGATTAACGAATCAATTAAGAAGAGCCTCGGTTTCAGTTCCTTCAAATATTGCAGAAGGTTGTTCAAGGAGCAGTAACAAAGATTTTTCGAGATTTCTTGAAATCGCAATTGGTTCTATTTATGAAATCGAAACACAATTATTGATAGCTTTTGATTTAGGATACATTAATCAATTAGAATTGGATAAATTAATTCATGATTTAGACACTATCATCAAAATGATATCTAAATTTCGTTCTTCATTAAAAATCTAAAAATCCAACAATCTAAAAATCTATTTTGAAAATAGTTTCCACTAAAGACAACCTCCAAATTCTTCACGAAGACAATCACATCATTGTGGTGAACAAACGTGTGGGCGATATTGTACAAGGAGACAAAACCGGAGACAAACCGCTGTCTGAAGTTGTTAAAGAATACATTAAAGAGAAGTACAACAAACCCGGCGAAGTCTTTTTGGGTGTGGTTCATAGATTGGACCGACCTACAACAGGAATCGTAGTTTTTGCCAGAACCAGTAAGGCACTAACCCGTTTGAATGAATTGTTTAGCAATCGCGAAACGAAGAAAACCTATTGGGCTGTGGTGAAAAACAAACCACCAAAAACGGAAGACAATCTAGTCCATTTTCTAAAACGAAATGAGAAAAACAACACTTCCAAAGCCCATCTCAAAGAAGTTCCCGAAAGCAAAAAAGCCAGTTTAGATTATAAAATCATCAAAGAACTCAATCATTATTTTGTTTTAGAGATCAACCTTCACACCGGAAGACACCACCAAATCAGAGCCCAACTCTCAGCGATTGGTTGTCCAATAAAAGGCGATTTAAAATACGGTTTTGACCGCAGTAATCCAGATGGAGGCATTCATCTTCACGCTCGAAAATTAGTTTTCATTCATCCGGTAACCAAAGAAACTCTTGAAATCATGGCTCCCACACCAAATGAAGTGATTTGGAACGCTATGTAAACTAAAATGACTATTTTTACGTTAATACAAAAGTTTTGATTTTTAAAAATCAAATTGTTATAACCTAAATCAATTTCACCATGAAAAGAATCATTTTAACTGCTGGTCTTTTAATAGGTTTGAATAGTTTCGCCCAAGACCATTTTTCGGGTATCAGTACTTCTAATCGAGTTGGAATTTTGAACACCAATGTCAATCCGGCTGAATTGGTCAATTTGTCTAAAAAGTTTGAGGTTAACATTTATGGACTCAGTTTTAATGTGGCCAATAACAAAATTGCTTTTAGCGACATTACTTCGGATGCCGATTTTGAAACCCTAATCTTTCAAGGAAACAGTCCGGTAAACGCGCGAATTGATGCGGAGATTTTAGGTCCCGGAGTTGCTATGCGTTGGATGAAATGGGGTTTTGCCATTACCACTAAAGCCCATGCCAAGTTTGACATGGTTGATATTGACCCGACAATTGGAAATGCGATTACCAATGACAATATTATACTGAACACAACCCTTTTGAATAATTCTAATAATCAAAGATTGAGCGGGACATCATATGGCGAAGTGGGTTTATCGGCAGCAAGAACTTTTTTTGAAAATGACAATCATAAATTCAGTGCCGGTGTAACTTTGAAAATATTATTTCCCGGTTCTTATTCTAACTTTGGTTTGAACCAACTAAACGGAACTGTTACCGAAAATGCGACCGGAGGCTATTTGACCACCAATACACCTGCCGTTTTGAATATTGCTTATTCTGGGAATTTGGCGGATAGCTTTACCAACTTTAATGATTACAGCCAATCAGTTTTTGGTGGATTGAATGGTTTTGCCGGAGATATCGGTTTTAATTATCAGTGGAAAAAAGGAAAAGACTATAAATTAAATGCCGGTTTGGCCATCAGAAATATAGGAAGCATGTCTTTTGATGATGATAACAATGCCTCGACCAACTACATTTTAGACATTCAGCCAACAGTTCAAAACCCGCAAGGATTGGATTTGAGTTTGTTTGATAATGTAGACAATTTAAGTCAGGTAGAAGATATCTTAAACAACAATGGTTATCTAACGGAGACTAGTGGCCAAAATAATTTTAAAGTCAAATTGCCAACCGTACTTTCTACTTACCTTGATTTGAAATTGGTTCCGAAATTTTATGTAACAGCTTATTTGCAACAAAAAGTCAATAAAGATTCGGGGAATGACCAAATAACAGTACCCAATATTTTCAGCCTTACACCTAGAGTAAACTTAGGATTCTTTGAAGGCTATATTCCAGTGACTTTTAATGAGATTTCCGGAACAAATATTGGTCTAGGTTTTCGATTGGGTGGTTTTTACCTTGGAACCAGTTCTTTGGTAACAGCCTTGGTAAGTGATAGTAAACAAGGTGATATTTACACCGGATTCCGTTGGGCATTTTTGTAATAAAAATTTGAATTTGTCTTTTAAAAATCCTATATTAGCCTAGCTAATCAAACCCATCATGATTTTTAAAACGGACCTCAATTACAGAAAACAATCGTTGCTGAAATTACTTGTAACCGTTCAAGAACATGAAGCCGAAATCATCAAAGCTTTGTATGAAGATTTCAAAAAACCGGCTTTTGAAGCGGTATTTACGGAGACCGAGTATATCGTTACCGAATTAAAACAGACTATTAAAAACATCAATAAGTGGGCAAAACCGCAATGGGTTTTGCCTTCTTTTTTAAATTTTCCTTCCACCGATTACCTTTACAAAGAACCATATGGTAAAGTATTGATTATATCGCCCTGGAATTACCCGTATCAATTGGCATTAGTG
>JBDLVY010000093.1:0-5214 GCA_039804545.1 Bacteroidota bacterium
AAACATTAATGTTGGGCAAAAAGAGTGAATTTGATTGGCGGTAATCCGCTTTAGCCGATTGATAACTTTTCTCGGCAATTTTTATTTGCAGGTTCTTTTCGGATAGTTTTTGATTCAAATCGTTTTTGGAAATAGGCAAAGTATCCTGGCTGAATCCGAAAATTGATAAGAATAAAAATCCTGTGGTTACTACTATTTTTTTCATATTCATCATAGTTTATCTGAATTATGAAGCAAAAATACTGCAGTAAAAAAGCGTGTACAGTTACAATTGTTACAGAGGAAATTGGACATAAAAAATGCCTGATTACTCAGGCACTCAAAAAAAGCAGTGGTATTTATTTTGATTTATTTTACAATCACTTTTTGGGAAACATAAAACTTATTATCGAATATAAAAGTGATGATTACCGTTTGATTGGAAATACCGTCTAATTCGAAATTCATACTATTGTCACCTTTTGTAGAATCTTCAATTTCACCGTCTAAAACAATTTTACCGTTCATAGTTGAGACAAAATAATCAATAGTCGTTGCGTAAGCCATCTTGAAATTAATTCGCACCTTATTGTTCTCCGTCGGATTTGGAGCAACAGTCATTGAAAACGGATTTTTGCCTTCAATGGTTTGGACACCCAAAGCAGTATTTCTCATCAACTTCACTTCATAAATAGTAGCATTGGCTGAAGTAGTTGAAGTATTATTGACAGAAAACGGATTCGCACTTGGACTGGTTAATCCGCCAACAATATGCCCGATTATAAATTCATTTGCAGTAATCTCGTTTAGTTTTATGACTTCGTTACTGAAATGCGGTAATGATTTGTTGGGGATAAATTCGGCACTCGCACCTTTAAGTCCAGGCATGGTTTCGGGCAATTGGTATTCTTGTAGAGAACCATCAGCGAATCTTGTAGTACGGCTGATAGTGTTTACAAAAGGGACATTGTTGTCTTGAACCAAAGTAGTTCCATTATAATAATATTGACTGATTCCACCAAAAAAGAGATTGTGCATTCGATTTTCAGTAGCATCATAAAGACAAGATTTAGCACTGTGGTAATTGCTCAAATATTGATTGAAAGTTGTTTGCGGAAAATACCCTTCGGTTTTGATATCTACTGGGTATAAAAACGGTGAGTCGACATTGATTTGAAAAACGCCAGATGAAATCGTGTACCCTTGAGTACCATCGGGATAAATTTGTGGCAACAGATTGTAATCTCTTCGGTGTAAATGAACCGCATCGGTTATGGCTTCATAATTAGAAATACTCAATTGTGTTCCTGAATTATCTATGGAAAATTTTCTGATTTGGTTGGAATAAGTTTGGGTAAAGGTTGGATTGTTCATCGGATTGTATCTTCCGTCAAAACGATGACCACCGATTAAATAAAACGTATTGTTTATTTTGCCTAATTGACCACCGGTTATGGCAAAATTAGTATCAGTCATTTGTTTGAAATGCGCCAAAATGGAAGTCCCATTAACTACTGAATTGATTAAACCCGAAACATTAATAGAGGTCATTTTATCAAAAGTAATGTGATCATTGGCGGTCGCTGAAAAAGCATAACCACCAATAAGATAAAGTGTATTTTCGTCCTGGTAAAAATTGAAATTGGTCGCTTGCAATTGCTCTTTTAATACTGTTGGCAAAACATTTATAGAAGTTGACCATACTTGATTTGCCGCAATATCGACTACATAAATATTAGTATTGTTATTCGAAGCCGGAAAAGCATTAAAAGGCTGACGCGCATGAATTCCGTCGACTCTTCCGCCAAGGATTAACCATTTACCTTCGTGCTGTGCAAAAGCATAGGAATGAATTCCGGGAAAATTGGCAATGGTAATCGGATTGAGCTGCACTTGGTAATCAAATGTAGATTGTGAAAAAATCACATTAGTCAATCCTAAAAAAAACAAAGTATAAAGTAGTCTCATGTTATGAATATTTCTCCAAAGCTATCTATTCTCAATAGACTGTTTTGCAACATTTGTTACAAAAAAAACGCCCCAAAATTGAGGCGTTTAAATCATCTAAAAAAATGCAATTATGCTTTTTTATCTTCTGCTTTTTTAGCAGCACAACAACCGGCTTTTTTCTCAGTACTGCATTCTTTTTTCTCTTCGGTTGAGCAAGACTTTTCAGTTTTTGCTTTTTTCTTTTTTTGTTTTGGCTCACCATTGTTAGCGTTAACATTCATGGCGAACAAAAGTGCTACTGCAGCAAATGCGGAAACTAATTTTTTCATATTTATAATTTATTTAAGGGATTAATCTTTTTAACTGTTATCAAATGTACTATTAAAAAACCTTGACCGACAAAAAATTAACTTAAAACTAACTTAATAATCAAGGGTTAAAAACTTTATCAATTGGGTTCTGTCATTCGGCCGATGGCACAATTGACATACGATATTGCTTTTCTAACCAAGGTGTTATTTCCTTTTTCGGGATAGCCTAAATCATTGAGTTTGTCAACGATTAATTCTCGATTCACTTCTCCGGTTACCAAAACAATATCGATTTCTTTATTAATGTCAACTCCGTTTACACCATCTATTTTAAGCAAAGCCGTTTTGATACTGTTCCTACATCCTCCACACTTAATATTCTCTACTTCAAATTGCTGTTGCATGTTGATTTAATTATTGGCTTTATCTAAAATATTTTTGATAATTTCTTCTTTGGACAAAACGCCGGATTGTCGCCACAACTGTTTTCCGTTTTGAAACAATATGATGGTTGGTACACCACGAACTTGTTGCATTATTGCCAATTCTTGGTTTTTATCTACATCAACTTTAAGGATGGAAACCCGATCACCAAGACTGTCTTTAACTTCTTTTAATATTGGGCCGAGCACTTGGCATGGTCCGCACCAAGTAGCAAAAAAATCGATTAAAACCGGTTTTTCTGAATTGATGATTTGGTCAAAACTAGTATTCATCTCTTTGATTTTTATAACTCACCTTACAACCATTAGCGCCACAACCCATATCAAAAACGGCTTGAAACAAAAAGAAAATACCAAAAGCCACAAAAAACCAATGATGGGTTTCGTAAGCCTGATAAAACAGGAATAAGGCAAACCCTAATCTAAAAAATCGCATCAAATGCCAATTGGAGAAGAATATTTTTTTCATTTTATAAATTTATAATAAAGTCGTCGGGCAAACATAATTGGTAATCGGTAAGTTCGTTAATTTGACTTCATTGAAACCGCCTATAACATCCACAAAATTGTCAAAACCTCTTTGCTTTAAAATCGAAGCAGCAATCATACTGCGATAACCGCCCAAACAATGCAATACAAAGTGTTTGTCTTTGGGAAACGCTGCCAAATGTGCATTAATCTCATTTAATGGGACATTGATAGCGCCAACTAAGTGCTCTGATTCGTATTCGCTTTTCTTTCTCACATCAAATATTGGGGTCAAATGAATTTCTTCCAAAATAACTAACTCATCTGCCGTAATTCTATCTACAGTATTAGTTTCTTTTCCGGCTTCTAGCCATGCTTCAAAACCGCCTTCTAAGAAGCCAATCGTATGATCATAACCAACTCTTGACAATCGGATAATGGTTTCTTCTATTTTCTCATGGCTTTCGGCTACTAATAGAATTTCTTGTTGCAAATCGGGAATCAATTCCCCAACCCACATCGCAAAATTACTGTCTAATCCGATGTTGATACTATTTGGAATAAATCCTTGGGCAAATTCAGAAGCTTTTCTCGTGTCTAAAATTAAAGCTTGCGTTTCATTGGCTATAATTTCAAAAGTCTTCGCGTCATACGGTTTTTGACCGCGATGCATTACTGTATCCAAACTTTCATAGCCTTGAATGTTCATCAAAACATTCTTTGGAAAATAAGCCGGTGGCGTGGTCAATCCGGTTAAAAGCGTGATGACAAATTCGTCCTCGGTCAACTTTGGATTTAAAGCATAATTGGTTCGTTTTTGGTTGCCCAAAGTATCGGTGGTTTCTTTGCTCATCATTTTGCCACAAGCACTTCCGGCACCGTGATTTGGATATACGATTAAATCCTCCGACAAAGGCATAATTTTTTCTCGAAGCGAATGATAAAGTAATCTCGCCAGTTTGTCCTGAGTTAAATCGGCTATCACATGTTGGGCCAAATCAGGCCGACCAACATCACCAATAAACAAAGTATCTCCGGTGATAATTCCGTGTTCCTTTCCGTTTTCATCAATCACCAAATAAGTTGTGCTTTCCATCGTGTGACCAGGCGTATGAATCGCTTTTACTTTACAATTTCCAACTTCAAAAACCTGATTATCATTGGCAATCAAAGCCTCAAAACCTGGTTTGGCCGTTGGGCCGTAAACTATGACCGCATTTTCTTTTTGGGCTAAATCCAAATGTCCTGACACAAAATCGGCGTGAAAATGGGTTTCAAAAACGTATTTTATTTTGGCATTATCTTTTGCTGCACGGTCGATATAAGGCTGTACTTCGCGCAAAGGATCAAAAATAGCCGCTTCACCATTGGACTCCAAATAATAAGCAGCGTGTGCTAAACATCCGGTATAAATTTGTTCTAATTTCATATTCTTAATTTTCTCAAAAGTACCACTCCATTTCTTCATTCGGAATGATATTTATCAGTTGTATCGAATACAAAAGTAGCCATACCGATTGGGGCAATCAGTATCAAAAGTTACACAAGAAAAAAGAAAAAATTAAGGTCGGATTAGTTCAATGGAAGCGCGATGTAATTTGATCTTGCCTTCATTTTCCAAAGCCTTGAGTAATCGAGAAATCACTACGCGAGACGTATGCAAGTCATACGCAATTTCCTGATGGGTATTTTGAATGGAATTGGTTTTATTAATTTGGGCTTTGTCTAATAAGTAATTGTAAAGTCTTTCATCCATGTTCATGAAAGCGAGATTGTCAATCGCCATAAGCATTTCTTTCAAGCGATTGTTGTAGCTATTGAAAACGTAATTTCTCCAGCTCTTGTATTTGCCGAGCCATTCTTCCATTTTGCCAACGGGAATCATGATTACTTTGCCTTTGGTTTCGGCTACGGCACGGATTTCACTTTTGGTTTCACCTAAACAGCAAGCCATAGTCATCGCACAAGTATCGCCTTTTTCTAAAAAATAAAGTAACAATTCGCCTTCGTCAAAATCTTCCCGCAGAATTTTTATCGCACCCGAAAGTAGTAAAGGCATATTT
>JBDLVY010000094.1:0-8284 GCA_039804545.1 Bacteroidota bacterium
AAAATAGTAGCTTTGGCCAAAGAAAAAGAAGAATGAGCATAAAAGATATACAAGACGAGATTGTAGACGAGTTCTCCATGTTTGACGATTGGATGCAACGCTACGAATACATTATTGATCTCGGAAAAGGCTTGCCTTTAATTGAAGAACAATACAAAACAGAAGATAATATTATCACCGGTTGTCAATCAAAAGTTTGGGTACATGCTGAGCAACAAGGTGATAAAGTAATCTTCACCGCCGACAGTGATGCGATTTTGACCAAAGGCATTATTGCCATTTTGATTCGCGCTTTTTCCAACCAAAAAGCTTCGGATATTTTGGAGGCTGATACCGATTTTATTGACGCAATAGGATTAAAAGAACACTTATCTCCAACCCGCGCCAACGGTTTGGTCTCTATGATTAAAAAACTCAAAATGTATGCTTTGGCATTTAATGCTAAAAATTAATATGAAGTGCTTTTTAAATTTTTTGGTTCTCTTTAGTTTCTGGAATTGTTTTTCTCAGGATAGTTTTCCAAAAATTCCAGAGAGAACAAAACAAATTCATTTTACTTATCAGTCAAAATCGAGTTATTATTTTGATGAAAAAGGAATTTATGCCGACACTACTATTTTTAAAATGCAGTTTCCAAAAGTAAAATTGGCAAAAGCCAAACACCCTAAAGAAGGCTATACTTGTGGATTCCTTTCGTTTTTAAGCATGGATGAAGAAACCAAAGAAAAGTTCATAGGAATATTTTATCATGCCAATGAAAAATTTAAAGGAGTGTATGATTTTAAAAGAAATAAATCAACAATAAAAGCTGTTAGAGATGATGCTGATGTAAAGAAGTTGTTTAAGGAAATTTTTAAAACGGGTTATTCAACTTTTGCTTATACAATATACTTAGACTACGAAAATAAAATTAAAACCCTTGATTTTCCTTTGACAAAGTATGATTTAGCTTTTTCTAAAGAACAAAAAAAAGTAGAATGGATTGACAGTAAATCTGGCTCATTTAAAGATATTAAAGATGATTTTTTACTAACAAGTATAGTAGAATCTGATGAAAATCTCCCTAAACAAATTACACTTGGGTTTGTTTTTGAAAATAACAATTACGGCATTAAAAAAGTGAGTACAGTACACGGGACGTATGAACTTACATCAATTACTTACGAATAAAAATAACAACTATGGAAGAATTTAAAGATGATATCAATTTAGGCGAAAATGTAGTCAAAGTGCTTAAAGGCATTTATGATCCGGAAATACCAGTTGATATATACGAATTAGGCTTAATCTATGACGTGATGATTAACGAAGACAACGAAGTAAAAGTCTTGATGACCTTAACATCGCCAAACTGTCCAGTGGCAGAAACTTTACCCCGTGAAGTAGAAGAAAAAATCACCAAAATAGACACCGTAAAATCTTGTGAAGTAGAGATTACTTTTGATCCGCCTTGGAGCAAAGATTTAATGAGTGAAGAAGCCAAGTTAGAATTAGGAATGCTTTAAAAATTAGTTTTTAGTAAACAGTAGGCTGTAATGCCACTGAACCTTGAACACTAAAAAAATGGACGAAATCATCAACAGAGTAGCCAACTCAGCGCTCGAAGTGTTCGATTTGGAAGATTATTATCCCAACGGCATTCGGACACAAATTGACATTTCCCAGTGGTTGTTGGAAGGTTTTCTTCTCAAAGAAAAAGACTTCCGTGAAGCGTTGAAAAACCACGATTGGTCAAAATACCAAAATCATTTGGTGGCAATTCATTGTGCTACTGATGCGATTGTACCGGCTTGGGCTACTATTTTAGTTACCACTTATTTGGTGCCATTTGCAAAAAAAGTAGTTTCCGGAAATCTCAATGATTTGGAAACGGCTATGTATCAGGAAATCTTACCTACATTAGATTATTCAAAATACCAAGATAAACCGGTTATCATTAAAGGTTGTTCTAAAAAACCTGTTCCCGTAAGTGCTTACATTATGGCGGTGCAAAAACTGCAACCTTTCGCCAAAAGCATCATGTATGGTGAAGCATGTTCTGCGGTTCCTTTATTTAAAAAACAAAAATAGTTTTTCGTTTAAAATCAGCTACTTAGCTTTTTGTGGAGATTTGTTTAAATCGAATGTATTCTTAACTTTGCACCGAAATTTAAAAAATCTTCAAAAAAATGAAAAGAGTTTTATTGCCTACACTATTTATTTTGTCGCTAAACCAAGGGTTTTCTCAGGTTAGTGAAAAAGATTTACTTAAGAAAACAGAAGAGACTATTGCCAAAATCCAACAAGAGAAACCTAATGGTTGGGCAAAAAAAGGAGTTGCAAACGTTTTGTTAAATCAAGCAAGTTTTAATAACTGGTTAGCCGGAGGACAAAGCAGTATTTCAGGAAATGCCGGTGTAAAATATGATTTCAATTATAAAAGCGATACTTGGACATGGGACAACAAACTCAACGCCAATTATGGTTTGACTAAAATTAATGGCCAAGATCTTAGAAAATCGGATGACCGATTTGAGTTCAATTCCTTGTTGGGAAAAAAAGCATCAGGCGAATGGTATTACTCTTTCTTTTTTAATTTTAAAACCCAATTTGATTCCGGTTTTGACCCGGCCAACAGTGCCGTTAAAATTTCTCATTTCTTTTCACCGGCATACACCCAATTCGGTCCCGGTATGATGTGGAAAAGGAATGACAATTTAAAAATTAACGTTGCACCAGCTACTTCAAAAGTAATTGTGGTGCACCAGCATTTTACTGATGTAGGCCCAGCTTTTGGTGTGGCTCAAGGAGAAAGCTCTCGATATGAGTTTGGAGCAGCAGTAAACGCTTATTACAAGTTCAATATCATGGAAAATGTTAGTGCCGAAAACATTTTTAACTCCTACACTAATTATTTAGAAGAAGTTTATAATGTTGATATTGATTACACATTAAATATTGTGATGAAAGTCAACAAATACTTGACCACTAATTTTGCTTTCCAAACTATTTATGACGACAATGCTTACCGTGGTTTTCAAACTCGTCAAGTTATAGGGATTGGAGTGAACTATGGATTCTAGTAACAATTGATATATAAAAGAGCCGATTCATTAAAGTTGAATCGGCTCTTCTTTTTTATAATACTAGTGAATTAAATCAGCAACGTTTTTAGTCGCTATTAAGTTCAAATTTATTTCTTGAAACATTTTTTACCCTTGGTTTGCATGGCAATACCTCTGGTGGCTTTAGCATAAACCATAGTAGATTTTTTGGACACTTTTGTCGTTTTGCTTGCGCAACCAAATCTTGATTCATGACCACTTGAACTTGCCTCAGTGGGTAGTTTTGTGAATGAAAAAGCATTGGCACTACAAAGGACAAACAAGAAAAGGAATACTTTAAAAGTATTTTTTAGGTTAATTGTTTTCATGGGGTCTGATATTAAATTATACAATATAAACTTATATAAATAAAATAAAATAACCGCCAAAATCAACACAATAATCGATGAAATACATAAAATATATAAAAAAACATTATTTTTCTTATAAATAAAGTTAGTCTATTAAAGTAGCCTTACAAAAAAATGCCGGAGAATAACCTCCGGCATTTTATACTTTTTGAACTAAACTATCTAAACGCTTGTTCCAGATCGGTCAATAAATCATCTATATCTTCAACGCCAACGCTTAAACGAACCAAGTCATCAGTTATCCCTACTTCTTTGCGTTTGTCTTCAGGAATTGAAGCGTGTGTCATTAATGCCGGGTGATTGGCCAAAGACTCTACACCGCCAAGTGATTCAGCCAAAGTGAATACTTTTAGTTTTTCCAAAAACGAAATCGCATCTTCTTTTTTCCCTGATTTAAAAGTAAAAGAAACCATTCCGCCAAAGCCACTCATTTGTTTTTTGGCAATTTCATGAAATGGATGATCCGGCAATCCGGGATAGAAAACTTGATCTACTTCAGGATGATTGGCTAAAAAGTTGGCTACTTTTTCACCATTTTCACAATGTCTTTGCACGCGCAAATGCAAAGTTTTGATTCCGCGTAAAACCAAGAAACTGTCCATTGGGCCTAATGTTCCGCCGGTGGCAAATTGTTTGAAATGTAATTCATCCCCAAGAGCTTTGTCTTTGATAATCAAAGCGCCGGCAATCACATCAGAGTGTCCGCCTAAATATTTCGTAGCCGAATGCATTACGATATCGGCGCCTAAATCTAAAGGTTTTTGCAAATATGGCGTCGCAAAAGTATTGTCTACTGCAAAAAGAATGTTGTGTTTTTTAGTGATTTTGGCAATCTCAGCAATATCGGCTAATTTCATCAACGGATTGGTTGGTGTTTCTACCCAAACCAACTTGGTGTTTTCATTGATTAAGGATTGAAACTTATCAAAGTCGTTCATATCTACAAAGTGGAATTTGATACCACTGTCTTTATACAAACGGGTAAACAAACGGTATGTTCCTCCATATAAATCGTCCATAGCGATGATTTCATCACCAGCTTTGAACATGCGCAACAAGCAATCAGTAGCGGCTAATCCTGAAGCAAAAGCCAAACCACGAGCACCATTTTCAATGCTCGCTAAAGCATCTTCTAAAGCTTGACGGGTTGGATTTGCAGCACGAGAATATTCGTAATCACCAACGGGTTTTCCGGGTGAAGTTTGGGCATAGGTTGAGGTTTGAAAAACAGGAGGCATTACCGCTCCGGTAACTTCTTCATGGTGTTGGTTACCATGTATGACTTTGGTGTTGAACTTCATTGTATAAAAATTTTAGCAAAGGTATTTTATTTTTTCGGATGCAAAAGCGGGTTTAACTTTATATGAACTTTCGAATATTCATCATAAAACCCATATGCAAGGCTTCATGATAATTGTTGAATTCCAAAGCATCATTAATGTTGCCCAAATGAAATCCGGTTCCGGTCGTGTATTCGTTGTAAGTGATAAACTTCCCGCCGGTATAATCGGCCTTGGTTTTTTCGATTAGGGAAAAAAGAAGTGCTTTTAGTTCGTCTACTTCTGCTTGGGTTGTAGTTCCGGTTGGCTTGGAACCGTTTCTGTATTGCTCATTCATTTCGGCACTAACATTAATCGGCAAACCCGAAAGACGGTATACCAAACCTTGTTGTGCCACGATGATATGCCCTAAATTCCAAACCAAATTATTACTGAAGCCTTCAGGAATCTTATTCAATTGTTCCAAAGAATAACTGTCAATTAGTTTCAGATAATGTTTTCTGTTGGTTTCCCATATTTTGAAGGTTGTGTCCATAATTTTTAAATTTCCTATAAAATTACAGATTATAAGTGGAAATGAATTTCCTTTGCAAAAAGAATTTTTATGACCGATAAAATATATTATCTCGCCTCGTGTGATACTTGTCGCAAAATTATAAAGTCACTTCCCAACGCAGATAGATTGCAGTTTCACGACATTCGTCAAAACCCAATCACTGAAGAGGAATTGGAAGAAATGTACCAACTCTCAGGCAGTTATGAATCATTGTTTAGCAAAAAAGCACAGTTATACAAGTCGATGGATTTAAAAAACAAAGCCTTGACCGAAACGGATTATAAGCAGTATTTACTACAACATTATACTTTTTTGAGCCGACCGGTTTTTATAATTGAAGACAAAATTTACATTGGCAATGGCCAAAAAAATATCATAGAAGTCATCAAAGTTTTAAGTTAATGTCAAAAAGAACCTGGGCATTATTGGCCGCGATGATGGTATCGTTGATTTATGGCGTTTCGTTTACGATTGCCAAAGACGTGATGCCCACTTATATCAAGCCTTTTGGTTTTATTTTGCTAAGGGTTTTTGGCGCGACGATTTTGTTTTGGCTGGTTTCCTTTTTTGGGCCCAAAGAAAAAATTCAATTACAAGATTTCCCCCGAATTATAGCTGCGGCTTTGTTTGGTGTAGCAATAAATATGCTGACATTCTTTAAAGGATTGAACTATACTTCGCCAATTTCTGCTTCGGTCATTATGGTCACAACACCTATTATCGTTTTGATTTTATCCGCCATCATCATGAAAGAGCGCATGGAAATCAAAAAGATTTTCGGAATTCTGCTGGGACTTTTCGGAACAGCCTTTTTGATATTGTATGGCAAATCCATAGGCAATGCGACCAATGCTTCTTTGGGTAATTTTCTCGTTTTTATCAATGCGGTTTCTTACGGTTTTTACCTCATTGTGGTTAAAAAACTAATGGATAAATACAACGCTTTCACATTCGTAAAATGGATTTATACTTTTGGTTTGTTGATGGTGATTCCGTTTGGTTGGAGCGAATATCAGGAAATTCAATGGCAAACAATTCCAACGATCATTATGTGGGAAATTGTTTTTGTGGTGGTGTTTACCACATTCTTTACGTACTTATTTAACTTGGTTTCCATGCGCGAATTGAAACCTACAACCGTTGCGGTTTTTATTTATTTGCAGCCGCTTTTTGCTACTATTTTTGCCATGAGTTTAGGGAAAGACCAACTGACTTGGGTGAAGCTGCTCTCAGCAATTTTGATATTTGTTGGGGTTTTTCTTGTTACGAAGAAGAAATCCTAAATTCTATCCCGAAGTTTCGGGACCAACTTCTCAATTTTGAATATATTTGTAATTATTAGAAATACACACGAATGATACAATCAATGACCGGCTTTGGGAAAGCGACTTTGCAATTACCAACCAAAAAAATTACCGTCGAAATCAAATCGCTTAACAGCAAAGGTTTGGATTTAAACACGCGTATGCCTTCAGTTTTTAGAGAAATGGAATTGGGATTGCGCAACCAACTTTCGCTGCGATTGGAAAGAGGAAAGATTGATTTTTCGCTTTATGTTGAGGTAACCGGCGAAGAAACATCGTCTAAGATTAACGTGCCGATTGTCAAAGGTTATATCGCTCAAATGAAAGCGGTGATTCCCAATGCCGATGAAACCGAATTGATGAAAATGGCAGTAAGAATGCCTGACGCTTTAAAAACAGAGCGCGACGAAATTGACGAAAACGAATGGAAGAAAATCCAAACCGTGATTGATGAAGCTTTGGAAAATATCGTTCAGTTCAGAAAAGATGAAGGTGTTTCTTTAGAAAAAGAATTTTCGCATCGCATTGCCAATATTATGACTTTAATGAACAATGCGGTGGCGTATGATACCGAACGCGTGGAAACGGTTAAGACCAGATTGCGAACCGCTTTAGACGAATTAAAAGAGAATGTAGACGAGAATCGTTTTGAGCAGGAATTAATTTTCTACCTCGAAAAATACGACATCACCGAAGAGAAAGTGCGTTTGGAAAATCACTTGAATTATTTTAAAGAAACTTTAGCAGGAACCGAAGCCAATGGCAGAAAATTGGGTTTTATCACTCAGGAAATGGGAAGAGAAATCAATACCATGGGTTCTAAATCCAACCATTCCGAAATGCAGAAATTGGTAGTGATGATGAAGGATGAATTGGAGAAGATTAAGGAACAAGTGCTTAATGTTTTATAAGTAATTGGTAATTAGTGATTAGTGAATAGCTAATTACTAATCACCATTCACTAATCACTAGAAAGAAATGAACAAAGGAAAATTATTAGTATTCTCAGCGCCGTCCGGTTCGGGAAAAACCACTATTGTCAGGCATTTATTAGCACAACCCGAATTGAACTTAGAATTCTCCATTTCGGCTGCAACGCGAGAACCACGTGGCGAAGAAGTAAATGGGATTGATTACTATTTCATGTCGATTGAAGACTTCAAAAAACACATCAAAGCCGAGGATTTTATCGAATGGGAAGAAGTCTACCGCGATAATTTTTATGGCACGCTGAAAAGTGAAGTAGAACGCATTTGGGCCAAAGGTAAAAACGTAATTTTCGACATAGATGTGGCTGGCGGATTGAGAATTAAACACAAATTTCCACAAGAAACCTTAGCCGTTTTTGTAAAACCACCAAGTGTTGATGAATTAAAACGCCGTTTAAAGGAACGCTCCACCGAAAGCGATGAAAAAATCAATATGCGCATCGCCAAAGCCCATGTAGAATTAGCTACCGCTCCACAATTTGACACCATCATCAAAAATTATGATTTGGATGTGGCGAAAGCGGAAGCATTTGAATTAGTGAAAGAATTTATCAACACAGATTCCTGATTCTTATTTTATAAAATCGGTGTTCAAATAAACTGTAATGAAAATAGGATTGTATTTCGGAACGTTTAACCCTATTCATGTAGGGCATTTGATTATTGCCAATCATTTGGCTGAACATTCTGATTTGGAGCAA
>JBDLVY010000095.1:0-6317 GCA_039804545.1 Bacteroidota bacterium
CAGTAAAGCTAGCGATAGAAAAGTTAACAGTTGCGTTAACAGCAGGAGACAATACATTATTTGAATTGTTAACCAATTCTGCATATACAGTGTAGCTTCCTGGAGTTAAGCTGTTTAAAACTATAGGAGTAGTATCATATTTTGCTACTAAAGAACCTCCATTTACACTATATCTGATGTTTCCTGATCCTGTACCGTTTGCAACAGTAAAGTTAGATACAGCAATGTTGATAGTAACACTTGATACTGTAGGATTAAAAATGGTTCCATTTAATGGAGTACTAATTGCCAATGAAGGTGCTGATGAACATACAGCTATTGGGGTTGAAGTATTTCTTGGTGTTGGTAAACCTGTCGAAAAATCAGCTGCATTATTGTTAGTGTCTGTACAACCGCCACTTAATCTTAAAACAGCAGTAGTTGAAGTTAGAGCAGTGCCTGTAGGTCCTGTTCCTTCAAAACCTGTTGGGGTAGCGCCATAACCAACTAAATCGACTATTTCAGCACTAGTTGGTATTAAGCCGGTTTGAGCAGTAGTTACATTAGCTAATAAAACCTTACCGTTGGCTCCACTCATGGCTAAACCAGTAGCTGGAGCAACAGGAAGAGAATCAGGAGTTGGTAGTGCTGTACTTGGAGTAGCACCTGCGGCACATTGTATTAAGTAATATTGACCAGGTTGAAGTGTTAAAGCAGTCAATGGTTGAACCGCCCATGATGTTCCTGCAGCAGAAGCATATTGAACAGACCATCCTGTTAAATCTTGAGCAACTGAACCACGATTAAAAAGTTCAATAAAGTCGTTAGTGTAAGTAGCACCTGAGTTACCACCTCCGCCATAAACTTGGCTTATTACTACTTGGGCATTTGCAGTAGAAACTGAAAAAATAGTTAGTAAAAAGAATAAAGAGTAAATTTTTTTCATTTTTTTAAATTTAATTAGCCTACAAATATAATGACAATATTTGTTAGCCAAAAAAAAAGAATGTAAAAAAATGATTAAATAAAGCTTAAAAAACTAAATTTTAACTATCTGACAATTAGTTTTCTAGTCGTAGTAGTTTCTCCTTCAGTGATTTTAATAATATAAACACCTGGAGGAATAGAAGTAATGTTTAACTCTTTAGAAGAAATGGTAGTTTGCAACACTTTTTTTCCCAACACATCAAAAATAAGGATCTCTTTGTCAAGGGAAGTTTTAGAGGTAATATAAATCTTGCCGTTGCTAACAGGATTTGGATAAAAGCCAAGCGTTTCTCCTTGTTGTTTTCCATCTTGTGCAAAAGACACAAGGGAGAACAAAGAGAAAAGTAAAGTTGTTAAAAAGTAATTTCTAGCCATGACTCTAATTTGGTTGTTACAAATATAAATAAAATATTTCAAATATTGTACCAAAAAAAATCCCTCAATTGTTATTGAGGGATTCATAAGATTTTTTTCAATAATTAAGGAATCAAATTTGTTCCGTTAACAGTTGTCCAAATACCGGCTGTTATGCTTGCACCTGTTGCACTGTCACTGGTTGTATATTGTCCTGTTGGAAATACAACACTTAAAGTTCCTGCACCTGCAAACTGAGACGTTCCATCATTAATTTTTACTGTAGTAAGCTTTATTTTGCTACCATTTACTTGATCTGTGTTTGTTCCCGCATCCTGAATTCTTACTGCAGTTGAATTAGCCGTTGTATAACCTGAAATCAAAATGTTAGTAAAATCGCCGTTTCCTTGTTTTTTGAATTGGATAGCATCGTATTCTGCAGCAGATGATCCACCTTCTGTAACTGTACCGGCAGCTCTTACTAAAGTAATGTTAGAAATTACCGGCCAAAAAGCGTTGTTGTTGTTTGAAGCTTCAATTTCCATTCCGAAATTTCCTGTTCCAACTTGGTAAGCATACCAGTTAGAGTTGTTTTGACCTTTCCAGCCATCTTGCCAATCGAAAGAGTCATCATAATTTCCGTAAGAAATCAAGTTGGTAGCGCTTACAGTTCCACCATAAAACTCATAACCGTCATCTGCACCTTTGTAAGATACTAAGTGGTCTAAAGTAGTTCCGGTTCCAACAGAATAAAACGAGAAACCATTCATTTCACTTGTTCCATCAGTAATCTTTTTTCCGGCATATTCTACTCTTACATAACGTAAAGTTCCACCATTATGTGCTGCGTTTGTTCCGCCATAAGTAAGGTTTAATCCGTCTTCAGAAGTTTTTGTAGTTACACCTCCGGCACCGTTAATTGGAGCATCTCCATATATGATTATACCACCCCAAGAACCAGGAGTTGCAGAGGGCTCAGTCAATAC
Source organism: Bacteroidota bacterium (assembly GCA_039804545.1). Taxonomy (GTDB): domain Bacteria; phylum Bacteroidota; class Bacteroidia; order Flavobacteriales; family Flavobacteriaceae; genus Flavobacterium. Next base: position 2,307 of record JBDLVY010000095.1, read on the forward strand.
AATAGGTTGAGCAGCTGTTCCGTTCATAATTAGTTTTCCGCCGTTTTTAACTACGATAGCGTCAACACCATTTGATGCATTGGCAGTAATAGTTGAACCGGCATCAAAAGTTACAGTAACGCCACTTTCAATAGTTACAATTCCATTCAAGGTATAATTACCAAAAGCAAAAGTTTGATTAGTAGTGATAGATCCGGTTAATTCTCCTTCTACCGGTTGAATGGTCCCTTCATCATCATCAGTTGAACATCCAACAAATAATGTTGATAAGATGGTAAGACTTAAAAATAAATTTTTCATTTTAAATTGTGTTTTAAATTGTTTTGACAAAACTAACTCAGCAGTATTTTTTAAACGTTTGGTTATCATTATTTAAAAGTTATCGGTTAATTATTTAATTGTAAACTCAATGTTTCCTTATCATAAACAAAAAAGAACTCCTGAGAGTTCTTTCTGTTTTTAGAATGTGTATGATAAACTAGTCGAAAACCCGACACCTTTTTTATAACTTTCCAAAAGAAGGGAAGATTCATCGATACTAATCTCGCTGTTGTCTCCAAGTACTCTTTTGTAGGTTGGATTTAAAATATTGTCTATTGAGAATTTGATATCCCATTTTTTATTGATGTTACTTCCCCATACAAAATCCAATTTGTGAAACGGTTTTTCATAGATGTGGTCATTTCCTGCAACACCTACAGCATAAATTCTCTCACTATACACGTTGTAAACTAATGAAGTGGTGTTTTTCCAGGTTGGATTAAAAAGGAATTCATATTTTAAATCGGAATTGATTAACCAACTTGAAGCACCTTGTAGTTTTCTCTTTTCAAAAGTGTCGAAATAACCATCACGGTTTTTGTTAACGGTGGCTTCTGTAAGCATCAATGAGGTGTTAGTTCCGAATGAAAAGCCTTCAAGGTTTTTGTTCAAACGACTCAATTGAACAAGGAATTCGAATTCGGCACCAAAGAGTGTAGCACTTTTATTGTTGAAATAAGTAATGGTTTGTCCACTTCCTGTTGCACTCGCCTGAACTGTTCTTTCAATTGGATTGTCAATGTATTTGGTGAATAATGTCGCAGCGAATAATTCGTTTTTAGTCGGGAACAATTCATATTTTAAGTCAATATTGTAGTTCTGGCTGTTCTCAATATCAGAATTACCTCTTTCAGTTGTTCCGTCAGCGTTGATTAAGTTGATGTCCAAACTTTCAAAAAGTACCGGTTTGGTATAGGTTTTTGAAGCGGCTAAACGAAGATTGCTCTTGTCATTAACTTCATATTTAACATTTACGGATGGTAAGATGTATAAATTTTCATTGTTTTTCTTTCTGTACGGATTGTTGATTGGATCCACAATCGATTTGTATTTGTACTCACGAATGGTATTCTCTGCTCTCAGTCCAACATTCAACTCTAATTTTTCAGTGAAGTTGAATAACAATTTGGTGTACAAAGCATCAGCTCTTTGGGCTACTTTGGTTTTCCACTCAGCAGAAGATTGTTCTGTAAAAGACAAGAAGTTACTCGCAATATCATCCTGAATAGCTTGGTCTATTTCATTTACCACCACATTGTATGGTGTAGCGCCTGAATTTGGTACTCCAAAAGTAAATCTGAATTTTGACACCATATACTCAGCAAAACCATTGTATCCAAAAGAGAATTTGTGTTTTTTGTCTTCGTTTTTACCAAACTTATAGTTGTACTCTAAATTCCCCGATAAGTGGAAATTGTTATCAATGTTAAAAAACTGACGCAACAAGTTGTTACTACCATATTGGGTGTTAATTTCTGTATCGCTGATTTTTGTACCGGTAATAAATTTTCTGTCCGGCTGGCTGTATTTGGTTCTCGTATAAGACAAACCTCCTTTTACCGAATGCTTGTCGTCACTAGTAATCTTGTAGTTTCCAAAAAATTGATTGGAAAAATAATCCGATTGCTCATATTGGTTCAATCGAATAAATTCGTTCGGATTGTCTACCGCAGTTCTGGTGTAACCAACTTGGTCTTGTATCAAATTTTCAGTAGATTTTAAATACAAAGTATTGTATAACAATTTCATACGGTCCGTTTTGTACTGTAAGCCAACCAATACCGATGATTGTGTTTGAAATTTGTATTCTTCTTTTACCAAATTATTATCGTAGATACCTTGTCCTTGAGAAAAGGTTCTGTCAACTCCTTTTCTTATTTGATAAGTGTTGTCAAAATTGGTGGCAAATACATAATTCAATTTATTTTTTTCTTTCCCTAAATAGAATTTACCCGAGTGACTAACTCCAAAGCTTGTATTTAAAGGTGCGGTAGTTTTGTTAACATCCCAACTTGACTTGTAGTCGTTTTCAATTCTTCCGTTAGGAATAGCGCCATATCCTGAAGGCAATTGACGTTCTTGTCCGCCAAAACCAAAAAAGCTTTTGGTATTATCCGCATCGGTAGAAAGTAAAAAATCGCTACCGTTATTATTGGTTGTATAACCTACACCATAACTCAATTTGGTTTGACTTTCTTGGGTTTGGCTAGTAATAACATCAATAGTTGCACCGGCAAAATCACCATAAATATCAGGATTGAAGGTTTTATAAACATCCATATAACCCACAACATCTGTTGGAAACTGATCTAATGGAATTATTTTTTTGAATGGACTATTTGAAGGAACAGCCAAGCCATTTAATAATAAACTATTGTATCGGTCTTCTAATCCTCTGATAAATAAACCTTTTGATTCTACTTTAGAAATCCCAGTAATTTTAGTCAATCCTTCTTCAACAGTAGATACCCCTTTTCTCGACATTTCTTGTGCACCAATACTTTGTTTGATTTCAACCGCTTTTTTCTGTTCCATTAATAAGGCGGTTTCTTTTTCACGACTTACCGTGTTTTGTATAACCACATCTTTTAATTGGTAACTTCCAGAGCCTAAGGCTTTATTGATGGTAAGAGTTTCTCCTGCTTTTACTTCTATTTTTTCTTCTATAGTTTCGTATCCTAAAAAGCTAAATTGAATGGTGTAAATTCCGGCTTCAACCGCAATAGTATATTTCCCAGTTTCATCGGTGGTTACTCCTATAGTTGTTCCTTTAATTATGACATTAGCAAAAGGTAAAGGCTCGTTGTTTAAATCTTTATCTGTTAATGTTCCTACGATAGTTCCTTTGCCTTGGGCAAATCCAATAACATTGATCAATAAAAAAGTAACAATTAATTTAAGTTTCATTTTTGTCTTATTTAATTTTGGTGCAAAGGAACTACCGTATTGTAAAGCAAGCGTTACTTCATTATTACCATTTTGTTCCTTTACTATTACCAAATTGTTAACACATTAAATTACGGTTAACTCAAGTTTGGTGGTATGTAATCATTTTGTATTATCTTTACCTTTACATCCACAAAACAATTGTGTCCGTTATGAAAAAAAAAGACATCAAGATTTTATTGGTAGATGATGAGCAGGATATCCTCGAAATTGTTGGCTACAACCTGTCCCAAGAAGGATATCAAATAGTAACAGCAACCAATGGTAAAGAGGCTATTACCAAAGCTAAAAAAGAATTACCGCAACTCATTATTATGGATGTAATGATGCCCGAAATGGATGGTATGGAAGCTTGCGAAAATATTCGAAAATTACCCGAATTGAGCAATGTGATTATTGCCTTTTTAACGGCCAGAAGTGAAGATTACTCTCAAGTGGCCGGTTTTGATGCCGGTGCCGATGATTATATTACCAAACCTATCAAACCCAAATTATTGGTCAGCAAAGTTAAAGCGTTGTTGCGCCGATTGAAAAGCGAAGAGCAAAACACGGAAACGCTTAATGTGGGCGGAATTGAAATCAACCGTGAAGAATACAAAATTATCAAAGAAGGTGTTGAAATTATACTGCCGCGCAAAGAATTTGAATTGTTCTATTTGTTGGCTTCCAAACCCGGAAAAGTATTCAAACGTGAAGAAATCCTTGATAAAGTTTGGGGCAATGAAGTCATCGTTGGAGGAAGAA
>JBDLVY010000096.1:0-3890 GCA_039804545.1 Bacteroidota bacterium
CGTAAAAAACCGTTCTTCTTACAGTCAAATCAAGGACGACAAGTTCAAGCCACTCGGTATTTTGAATATTCCTTATGTAGAAGACGATGGTTTTTATGAAACCGAATTGCGCGAATTTTTATTGCGATTGAGTCAGGTGTATTCCTTTATGTTGGTGATTGCTTTCGCTTTGGCTTATTTCTTAGCGAGTTACATTACCAAATCGCTTAAAACCATTTCGGATAAAATCAACGAAACGAGTTTGAACCAAAAGAACGAGAAAATTGTCATCGAAGCCAACAGTAAAGAAATCAACTCTTTGATCAATGCTTACAATCAAATGGTCGACAAATTAGAAGAAAGCGCCAGTATGTTGGCCCAAAGCGAGCGTGAACAAGCTTGGCGAGAAATGGCGAAACAAGTTGCCCACGAAATCAAAAATCCTTTGACGCCAATGCGTTTAACGGTGCAAAGTTTCCAGCGTAAATTTGACCCCAATGATCCCGATTTGAAGCAAAAACTAAATGATTATTCCAAAACCATGATTCAGCAAATTGACACGATGAGTTCAGTCGCTTCTGCTTTTTCTAATTTTGCTTCAATGCCGGCACAGCAGAATGAAAATCTTAATGTGGTTGATGTAGTCGAATTGGCACTAGATATTTTTAACGAAGATTATATCGTTTTTGAAAGCAATAAAGAAGAGATTATTTCAAAACTCGACCGAACACAATTGATTAGAATTATCACCAATTTGGTTAAAAATGCCATTCAATCTATACCAGATGAACAAGAAGATAAGCACATTTTGGTTTCGGTAGAAGAAATCGAAGAGAATGTAATCATCTCCGTAAAAGACAACGGAATTGGCATTGATGCTGAAAATATCGAACATATTTTTGAACCCAAATTCACCACCAAAACCAGCGGCATGGGATTAGGTTTGGGAATTATCAAAAACATCATCGAAAATTACAAAGGAACTATTACTTTTGAAACCGAACCGGGGAAAGGCTCAACATTTATAGTGGCACTTCCTATTGTTAAATAAACACAGATTTCACAGATTACCACAAATTGTTTTACTAAAATAATCACTATGAACTTCGAAAACATACTCATTGCTATTGAAAACGGCATCGGACAAATCACTATCAATCGTCCGGCAAAATTAAATGCTTTGAACAAAGCAACCATTCAGGAATTGCATGATGCTTTTGAAAGCCTAGATAACAATTCAGAGGTAAGAGTAATTATCATCACCGGCGATGGCGAAAAAGCTTTTGTTGCTGGAGCAGATATTTCGGAATTTTCGAGTTTTTCTATTGAAGAAGGCGCACAATTAGCAGCTCAAGGACAAGAATTACTATTTGATTTTGTAGAAAAATTAAAAACACCTGTCATTGCTGCAGTAAATGGTTTTGCCCTTGGCGGTGGCTTAGAATTGGCGATGGCTTGTCATTTCAGAGTTGCTTCTGACAATGCCAAAATGGGATTACCTGAAACTTCATTAGGGGTTATTCCCGGTTATGGCGGAACGCAACGTTTGCCCCAATTGGTTGGCAAAGGCCGTGCGATGGAAATGATTATGACTGCCGGAATGATAGATGCGGAAACCGCTAAATCTTATGGTTTAGTCAATCATGTAGTGCCGCAAGCAGAATTGTTAGAATTCACCAAAGGCATTGCCGGTAAAATCATGCGCAATTCTCCAAATGCTATTGGCAACGCAATCAAAGCGATTAATGCCAATTACAAACACGATGTTGACGGTTACGATGTAGAAATCAGAAACTTTGGCAAATGTTTTGGCACCGAAGATTTTAAAGAAGGCACCACAGCATTTTTAGAAAAGCGAAAAGCTAGCTTCACGGGAAAATAATTTTTCGTGTTCAGTGTTCAGCAATTAGTGTTCAGTTCTTAATCTTCTGAATACTAATTGCTGAACACTGAACACTATTTCTCGCCTTCCCATTCGGCATAAAACTGCGATAGGAAGTTTTCCATGTAATGGTGTCGCGCTTCCGCTAATTTTTTGCCGGTGGCGGTATTCATTTTGTCTTTCAGCAATAATAATTTTTCGTAGAAATGATTCAGCGTTGGTGAGTCTGAATTCTTGTATTCTTCTTTACTCATATTCAGTTTAGGCTGAATCTTCGGATTGTAAAGTGCTCTGTTTTTGAATCCGCCATAATTAAAACATCTGGCAATACCAATGGCGCCAATGGCATCTAATCGGTCGGCATCTTGTACAATCTCTAATTCTTTAGATTGGAATTTGATTTCAAAGTTTCCGCCTTTAAAAGAGATGTTTTCAATGATATTAATGACATGTACAATAGTTGCTTCATCAACATTTTCGGATTCTAAAAAAGCACGTGCGGTTTTGGGTCCAACAGTTTCATCGCCGTTGTGGAATTTACTATCGGCAATATCATGAAGTAACGCAGCGAGTTTTACTACTGTCAAATCACAAGCTTCTTCTTGGGCAATCAACAGTGCATTTTTATAAACACGCTCAATGTGAAACCAATCGTGTCCGCCTTCAGCATTCTCGAGTTGTTGTTTTACAAAAAGTATGGTTTTATCAATTACTGACATCTGTTTTGGGGTTAAAAAAATCCTTTCGTTGGAAAGGATTTTGATTATTTATCGGGCTAATGCAGGTTCCACCCATTTGAAAATTTTTGTTTCATCAGGCAAGACTAATCTTTCTGAAATTTTTGCCATACGATCTGGTAATTTCATCAGATAATCTCTTGCTTTTTCAGCTTCCTCCGTAAGATTGGTGATTTTATCTATTTCCCATTTTTCAGTCAATTTTCTCAAGATATCTACATAATCCGCTGCGGTATAGACTCCGATTTTTTGGGCCGAATTGGAAAACTCTTCAAAAGCAGTGCTGATTTTTTCTCCCGACTCTCTTAGAAAAACTGCTGGCATGGTGATTTTTTGCTTCATCATGTATTGGAAAGCCAACATCATTTCACTTGGGTCTACTTTGAAAATTTGGTTGACAAATTCCGAATAAGCATGGTGGTGACGCATTTCATCTCCGGCAATCATTTTGCACAACTTTGACAATTTTTTGTCGCCGTATTGTTTGGCAATTTGAGAAACCCTGTTGTGTGAAATGTAAGTCGCTAATTCCTGAAAACTAGTGTAAACAAAGTTCTTATAAGGATCTCTACCGGTTCCGATGTCAAAACCATCGTTGATTAAGTGGTGCGTAGTCATTTCTACTTCGCGCATGTTCACTCTACCGGATAGGTATAAATATTTATTCAACAAATCACCATGACGGTTTTCTTCGCCGGTCCATTGTCGAACCCATTTAGACCAACCGTTGCGTTCTACATTATCAACGCCTTCAACATCCATTAACCATGCTTCGTAGGTTGGCAATGCTTCTTCGGTGATAGTGTCTCCAACCAATACTACCCAAAAATCATAGGGCAATTCTTTGGCAATTTCTCTTAACTCTTTTACTTCTTCAAAGAAATTTTCACTCTCCGAATTAGGAAGTAAATCTGAAGGCTGCCATATTTTTTCTACCGGAATTAAAAATTCATCTACAAACTTGTCGACGTCTTTTTCCAAAAATTGCATCACTTCCAGTCTTACATTTTTTTGAGGCATTGTTTAATTTTTTATAGATTGTATTATTACTTGCTCTGTCTTCTCCATTAATTCCTCAAACGAAAAATCTTTAACGGCTATAGGTTCGTGAATAATGTACTCTAAACGATTGCCCAAACCCATTGGAAAAGCACCAAATTTAACCATTTTCCATGAATTATTAATGGTAATAGGCACAACAAAAGCAGATGGCGCATATTTACATAAGATTTTTAACCCACTTTGGGCAAATTCTTTTGGTTTTCCGTTTTTACTTCGCGTTCCTTCGGGGA
>JBDLVY010000097.1:0-2990 GCA_039804545.1 Bacteroidota bacterium
TCGAAGATTCGTATGACGAAACTACAGATGTTTTTGATTTGTTAGACAAAGCTGAATCTAAATTGTATGAAGTAACTCAAGGAAACATAAAGCGAAGTTCAGAAACTGCACAAAGTTTAGTTTTGCAAGCCAAGAAACGAATTGAAGAAATTGCTGGTCAAGAAGGACTTAGTGGGGTAGCTACTGGTTTTGAAAAATTAGATAAGATTACATCGGGTTGGCAACCAAGCGATTTGATTATTATTGCGGCAAGACCAGCAATGGGAAAAACCGCCTTTGTATTGTCAATGGCTCGAAATATGGCTATTGATTTTGGAATGCCTGTAGCGTTATTCTCTTTGGAGATGGCCTCTGTACAATTGATTACACGTTTGATTTCTTCTGAAACGGGCTTGTCCTCTGAAAAATTACGTACTGGAAAATTAGAAAAACACGAATGGGAACAATTGAGTACCAAAGTAAAGAATCTTGAAAAAGCACCTTTATACATTGACGATACGCCCTCACTTTCTATTTTTGATTTAAGAGCGAAAGCCAGACGTTTAGTATCTCAACATGGCATCCGAATTATCATTGTAGATTATTTGCAATTGATGACAGCTGGAGGCAATGGAAAAGGTGGTGGAAATAGAGAACAGGAAATCTCAACTATTTCACGAAATTTAAAGGCTTTGGCAAAAGAGTTAAATGTTCCAGTTATTGCACTTTCGCAATTATCACGTGCGGTAGAAACCCGTGGTTCGAGTAAAAGACCTTTGTTGTCTGACTTACGTGAATCGGGAGCGATTGAGCAAGATGCCGATATCGTTTCGTTTTTATATCGTCCTGAATATTATAAAATTGATGAATGGGATGATGATGAAGCTTCTCCAACCGCAGGTCAAGCAGAGATCATGATTGCCAAGCACCGTAATGGTAGTATTGAAAATGTACGTTTGAAGTTTATTGGCCACTTAGGTAAGTTTGATAATTTAGATGATTACTCAGGTAGTTACGATGATTTACCTTCAAGCATGAATAGTGACGATAATCCGTTTATTACAAAGAACCTACCATCAGCTAACGAAGCTTTTGGAAGTAATCTAAACGATGACGATGAGGACAGTGATGTTCCATTTTAGAAATGAAATTTAAATCCGCCATAAAGCGGATTTTTTTATGAAACCAATTATCTTTGAAATAAAAACACCATGTCCTTCCAAAGAGTTTTTTTATTAATGCTGTTTCTGATTTCTTTTTCAGGAAAGGCCTCTTACATTTTGTTGCCAATGGATGAAACGACTCAACAAAATCATTTGAAGGCTTATGGTGTTACCTTTTGGTGTTTGGATAAAAATTATAAAGCCCAATGGTTGTTAAATTATCGAGGAGGTTCATTTTTGTTGCCAGATACTGACGAGATTCGGAAAGAATGTAAAATTCGCGGAGTTAGTTTTGAGATATTGACAGATGGAGAACAAGAAGCTATTCTGAATGAAATTTCGAGTCCGTCACAAAATATGGAATCGGTATTGTTAGAGAAAGCCCCTAAAATTGCGGTCTATACTCCTAAAGGGAAACAACCTTGGGACGATGCAGTAACTTTAGTGCTGACCTATGCTGAGATTCCGTTTACACCTATTTATGATGAAGAAGTGTTGTCAGACCAATTGCTATTGTATGATTGGTTGCATTTGCACCACGAAGATTTTACAGGGCAATACGGAAAATTTTATGGAGCTTACAGAAATGTTCCTTGGTATGTCGAGCAAAAAAGAGATGCAGAAGCCTTAGCAAATCAATTGGGGTTTTCTAAAGTATCGACTGAAAAAGGGGCTGTAGCCAATAAAATACGTGATTTTGTTATTGGCGGTGGATTTATGTTTGCTATGTGTTCAGCTACAGATAGTTTTGATATTGCTTTAGCAGCCGATGGAGTAGATATTTGCGAAGCCATGTTTGATGGTGATCCAAGCGAAGCGAGTTACCAGTCCAAATTAAATTACATGAACTCGTTTGCATTTAAGAATTTTAATTTGGAACGCAGACCTGAACAATATGAATTTTCGGATATTGACATGACTTCTAAAAGACAAATTCCACCAGACAAGGATTACTTTACTTTAATGGAATTTTCGGCCAAATGGGATCCCATTCCAAGTATGCTGTGTCAAAATCATACGCAATTAGTTAAGGGTTTTATGGGGCAAACTACCGCTTTTGATTCGAATCTAATTAAGTCGAATATCCTCGTTTTAGGAAGTTGTGAGTTGAATAGTGAAGTGCGCTACCTTCATGGTCAAAAAGGAAAAGGAATGTTTACTTTTTATTCTGGTCACGACCCAGAAGATTTTCAACACCAAGTTGGTGACCCACCAACAGTTTTGGACTTACATCCTAATTCACCAGGTTACCGTTTGATTTTAAATAATGTTTTATTTCCTGCAGCCAAGAAGAAAAAACAGAAGACGTAATCAATTCAAACTGAACTCCATCCAAATAGGGCAGTGGTCAGATATAGTTCTAGCCTCTTTTAATGATTGAAAGTTTTGATAAAACGGAATTACGCCTGAATTTAACTTTCTGATTCTTGATTTTAAAAAAAACAGATTGTCAAATTCAGAGGCAAGGCATTGTCCATTTTTGCAACTGCGTTTTAAAGACGTTTTTTGGTTCACTAAAGCCGAAGCATAACCGATTTTTCGTAAAGGATCAAATACAGAATGTGATTGTGGACAATTGAAATCTCCCGCAAAAATTAGATTAAGTTTAGGATATTCTTCTGGAAAATATTTGAAATATTTAATCTCTCTTTCAGGTTGTTTGCTTTTAGTTATGGCGTGAAAGGATACAGCTGTAAATTGCTTTTTGTTGTATTCAAAATTGCACAAATAGGGTTCTCGTTCCATAACTGACGCGTATTTTTTTTCGAGCCAAGCTTTTCCTATTTTTTTAATTATTGCTGATTTCCAAAGAAAAGCATAGCGTTCTCTTTTATTAGGAGTACTTGT
>JBDLVY010000098.1:0-5496 GCA_039804545.1 Bacteroidota bacterium
CGCAAGAGAGTGAATTAAAGTATGTGTGCTCAAAAATAATTTAAGGTTGCGGATTTTCATCAAAATTAACCATCCAATTGATTCCGAATTTATCCGTACACATTCCAAAATAAGCACCCCAAAAGGTTGAGGTCATCGGCATAAAAGCATTGCCGCCAGCAGACAACCCGTTGAAGATTCTATCGGCTTCTGCACGACTATCGGTGTTGATAGAAATCGAGACATTGGCACCCATTACAACATCACCGCTTTGCGAAGTACTGTCGCTTCCCATTAAAACAGTATTGCCGATGGGCAAACTTACGTGCATGATTCTGTTGGCTTCTTCTTCGGATACCGGCGGACAATTGTCATCGGCAGGCATGTCTTTGAATTTACCCATATAAGGAAATTCACCTCCGAAAACAGATTGGTAAAATAGAAATGCTTGTTCGCAGTTTCCGTTGAAAATTAAATAAGGATTTACAGTGGTCATTTTTTGTATTGTTTAAGTTTATTGTTCGGTGTATTTTTTAAAATTATCCAAAATTGATTGCCAACCGTCGCGTTGCAATTCAACCGAATGGATATTTTCTGGTTCAAAATTCTCTGTCAATATGACTTGATGGTTCATGACATCGAATTTAACCGTTACTTTTCTGCCGTCGGCTATGTGGTAAACTAATTTTTTCAAAGGAACTACTTCTTGGTAAGTGCCGACAAAATCAAAACTCATTTCACCATCTTTGGAAGCCATATTATAGGTGAAATTTTGCCCAACTTCCAAATGATTTATTGCTTTAGGACAATGCCAATCGTCGGAAGCGAAGTTCCAGTTTACGATATGCTCGGGTTGGGTGAATTTGTTCCAAACATCTTCTAATGAAGTATTCAATGTTGTTTTTACTGTAATGGTTTTGGTTTCACTTTCGGCAATCGATTTTAATTTTTCTAAAGCTTTCGGGAAAGCATCGTTGAAATAATCCAAATATTTTTCGACTAAATCTATTGCGACCATGACAGTCGTGATACTATTGTTTTCTTTTAAATCATAACGTTCTTCGGCGCCTGACCAAGCTTTGGTTAAATCAGTTTCAGGTAGTTCTGAATACTCTTTTAATTCGCCAAGATGACGGAAAAGCATCGTTTCAAAAGGTTTGTTAATCGCTATTTCCGAATTCATTCCACTGCCATTTTGATCTAAAAAATAAATTTTACTGCCTTGGTTCCAATCTGAAATAGCATAGGAACCTTCACAGAAAACACTAACCCATACTTCATAGTTTTCGTCATCCCAAAGTGAATACCAAACTTTCTCTTTCGAAGCGTTGATGTCTATACTGAATATTTGTCTAATCATAATTAAGCATTTATTTTAGGAAAGTAAAGTTAGGCAAAGTCTCTTTTAAAAAAACTATCACTCATAAATTCTATCCGTAAATTATCTGGATCGCTGATCAAAGTAAATCGCTTTTCTGAGTATTCATTAGCGCGAATGGGCTCAGGATTGTTGTTGTTGTATTGTGCAATATTTTAAATTGCCGTTTAAAATCAATTCTAATTTAAAAGATTGTCTTTCTTCGCGATAAACTTCCAGAAAAATTTCTAAACCTTGAATAGCTATAAAGAAACTTCTCAAACTTCATAATCCATTAAAACGTTTCAAATTTGGTGGGTTTTGTTGACCGTGAATTTAGTCGATGTTGGTTTTGTTTTTTTTATCAGTATTGAATTTATTGATTTTGACAATAGCCTCTCGACCATATTTTCGGGCATACCATAATCCGATAAGTGTCGCTATGAAAAATAAAGATTGTTTCATCAGTTTTAAAAAAATGTTTTTCAAAGATAAATCTTTTTAGTTGCTCTATTTTTAGAAGAAGATTATAGCATTTTTAGTTTTTTCATCACATTCAGAATCACATTATTTATTTCTTCGGAAAGCTTGGCTTTGTATATCAATCCAACATAAACTGCAGAAACCAAAACCGATTTCAAACCAATATTCACTATCGGATGAAAAGTAAAATCCCAGTAATAAAAGACAAAGAAGCAAATTAATCCGATAGCTAAAGCGTAAATGTTTTTTAGCGTAAACGGATAGAGATTCATTTTCAAGACCACAAAAAGCAATTTGGCCAAACTATACAATGTAATCGAAATGAGTGTCGCAATCGCAGCACCATTTATGCCATAAATCGGAATGAAATAATCGTTTAAAGAAATGGCTAAAACCGCTAAAAATAATCCTAAAAACAGTACGGCTTTGTAGTATTTAGAATTGAAAATAATCGCGTTGTTGTTGCCTAAAATCAAATCGAAGTATTTAGAAATCCCAATCACAAAAACCACAAAAATACCACCGCGATAGTTAGCCGGTAAAAGTAAATAGAGCTCATTGATGTTGACCAAAATCCCAACTAAAACCAATCCGCCTACAATTTGCAACGTGATGGAAGTTTTTTTGTACAAGTCGTTTAGCTCGTCGTGTTTGCCTTCTGTCATTAATTTGGCCGTAATTGGATAAGTGATTTGGTGCATCGCTCGGCTAGGAACTGAAATGACTGTAGCAATAAAAATCGCCACCGAATAGTAAGCAATATTTTCAATTTTGATGTACTGTCCAATCATGGTTTTGTCGATGTCGAGCAGCATATTGGCAATACTTCCGGAGAGAATGATAAATAGGGAATAGGTGAGTACCGCTTTGACATTCTTAGGCATTTTAAACGAGAATTGAATGCGTTGTACTTTATTGGCATAAAATAACATCACTAAAGTGGTCAGCAAATAAATGCCCATTAAAATATCGACAAACATTTCGACTGAAATGGTCCCAAAGTATACGGCAAAAAGAAAAATGCTGATAAAAACGCGGAGTAAAACTTCTTTGACAAAACTCCCAAACACCGATTGCATATGGACTTTTACCCAAGCATAAAATATTTCAAAATAACCCATGCACAAACCAATCACCGGAATTTGCCAAGTGAAGTCGAAGATGATTGGATTTTCTCGAGACAAAAAAGTAGCAATATCAGTATAGAAAAACGCTCCGATTAGCCCTAATGGAATGAGAACCAATAACGGTAAAATCATCACGAAAGTTAGGAATTCGCCTTTTTCTTTTTCGGTTTTGTATTGCGTGAAGAATTTGACCAACGTATTATGAACGCCAAAAGCCATCAACGGAAAAATGATATTCGCCGAAGACAAAATATAACTGGTCAAGCCATAAAATTTTTCACCTAAAAAATGCGGATACATAAACAAGGTATTCGCCGCGCCAATCGCAAAACCTATATAGGTAATGATGGTGTTTTTGATAGATTGGTTGACGACGATGCCCATTTTTTGAATTACGAATTAGGAGTTGTGAATTACGAAATTAATTTAGCCAGTTGTGCTGTCAAACTTTTTCTGGAATATTGTTGTAAACCAACAGCGTGAACTTTTAAATTTTGGTTCTTATATTCTTGGTAATACTTCAAAAGTAAGGCTTTTAATTTTTCTTTTTCGTCATAGGTAAAGAAAACGCCGGTATTGGTTGCTGTAATCATTTCGGCAAAATCAGAACCTTTCGGACCAATCGCAATAATCGGTCTTTCGGTTACCATATATTCAAATAATTTTCCGGGAATGATACTTTTGGTGTCTTCGGAATTGATTTCGATGAGCAATAAAACTTGTGATTTTCGTTGGTGTTCAACGGCTTCTTGGTGGGAAACGTAGCCTAAATTCAGCACATAATCATTGAGCTTGAATTCGGTTATCGTATCTAAAACTTCCTGACTCACAGCGCCGATCAACTTGAGTTGAAAATCGTTTTTAAAATCTTGGTTTTCTAAGGTTAATTCTTTCAAGCATGACCATAGGATTCTCGGATTTCTTTCCGACAAAAACGAACCGATATGCGCCAAAGTAAATTTGGTGTCTAAAGGTTGTTTGTCAATTTTTTCCACATCGTAACCATTCGTAATCACTTCAATTGGTTTGGAAGTAATGGCTTCAAATTCGGTTTTGGTGGTTTTGCTTGTTACTATAATTGTATCTGCTGTATTTAAAACTGCGGCCTCTAAAGCTTTGTGTTTTTTCTCGGCAGAAGCTGATAATTTCAACGCTTTGTGATAGCCAATGGTTGTCCACGGATCGCGGAAATCGGCAAACCATTTTACCCCTAAATCTTTCTGCAATTGTAAACCAATGAGATGCAAACTATGCGGCGGTCCGGATGTGACAATCGTATCAATATTGTTTTCTTGGATGTATTTCGACAAATATTTCACCGAAGGTTTGACCCAAAGAAAACGCGCATCGGGGATAAAAATGTTCCCGCGAACCCAAAGCAAAAATTTCTCTAAAAAAGATTGTTTTTTTTGATTGGGAATAATGCCCGAACTGATTTTCTTGGTTTTGTTTTTGCCCAAAAAAGAAGCCAAACCATAAGGTTCGAAGATTTTGATTTTGAGAATAATCGCTTTATCCGAAACTTCGCTTTCCAAACCGTTATCGATAATTGGATAGGTTGGGTTTTCCGGGATATAAACTATCGGTTTTACATTGAATTCGGGTAAATACTTCACAAACTTTAACCAACGCTGCACACCTGGTCCACCGGCTGGCGGCCAATAATAAGTGATGATTAGGAGTTTTTTGGGTTCAGACATTACTCAGTTTTCTTCCCTTTTTGTTCAAAATAAACCACACCAATGACCACTAACAACATTAAAATCGAACTGATTAAAGCGATTGTACTTCCGGTTTTCACGACTTGTGGTTCAAATTTGAATTCGATTTTGTGATTGCCTTTAGGAATATACATACCTCTTAAAGTGTAATCAACTTTGTAAATCTCAGTTTCTTTCCCGTCAATAGTCGCTTTCCAACCGTCTTTATAATAGATTTCGGAGAAGACTGCGAAGCCATTGTTATTGTTGTTAGAAGTATAGACTAAATGGTTTGGTTTATATGTGTCTAGTTTAATGCTTGCCAAACTGTCTTTGATGAATGGTAAAGAAACCTCAAAAGACTTTTCATCTTTTCCTTTTTGTCTGACTGCAATTTCCTTGGTGTCAATTTTACCCAATGTCTTCAGTTCTTCATCAGCAGAATTAACAGTCTGAATTTTAGTCACAAACCAAGCATTACCGTTGTGGAAAGGATTCGTCACCGGAATATCGCCTTGTTCGGTGCCAATGATTAAATATTTGATATTGAAAGCATCCAAAACCGGAATGCTTTTGGTTAAAGCCAATGTTTTTGGGTCGACATTGTCACCCAAACTGCTCATGCTTTTTTCGATTAAATGCGTGTACACTTCTTCAAAACGTCTTGGTCTCACGGCACTATAACCTCCAACCGATTTATGGAAATAAGACGATCTCGGACTGTGTAAACCGCCATCCAATTCGTAGACTCTAAAGATAGATTTGTCGGCTAAAATCAATGAATCGGCAGCTGTGGGTTCGAATGGCACATCCACTTCATGCGCGCTTCTGAATTGTTTTCCGTCATTGC
>JBDLVY010000099.1:0-4018 GCA_039804545.1 Bacteroidota bacterium
CTTGGGTCAATTGGATTTCGTCAATCAATCTTTGGTAAGACAAGGCAATCTCAATCGGGTCTAAATCATGGCGTTGGATATTTTCCACCAAAGCCATAATCAGCGATTCATTGTCATTGGCAATTCGGATGTATGCCGGAACAGTAGTCAATCCGACCAATTTGGAAGCTCGCAAACGGCGTTCTCCCGAAATCAATTGGTATTTATTGAAGTCTAATTTGCGAACGGTAATTGGCTGAATAAGTCCTAATTCCTTAATGGAAGATGCTAACTCTTGCAGCGATTCTTCATTGAAATTGGTTCTGGGTTGAAACGGATTGATTTCAATCGATTCAATATCCAATTCGATAATATTGCCCACCACTTTATCGGCATTTTTATCACCAATAGATTTTATATCGTTTTCAGGATCTTTTAGTAGGGCAGATAATCCTCTTCCTAAGGCTTGTTTTTTTACCGCTTTTGCCATGGCTTATTTGGTGTTTTTCTTGATAATTTCTTGTGCCAAACTTAAGTAGTTGGTAGCACCTCTGCTCGTAGCGTCAAAGTTGATGATGCTTTCCCCAAAACTTGGCGCTTCACTTAATTTCACATTGCGTTGGATAATGGTTTTGAATACCATATCGTTAAAATGTTTTTGCACTTCTTCCACCACTTGATTGGACAAGCGCAAACGCGAGTCATACATGGTTAGTAAAAGACCTTCTATATCTAAGTTGGGGTTGTGTATTTTTTGTACGCTTTTAATCGTGTTCAGTAATTTTCCTAAACCTTCCAAAGCAAAGTATTCACACTGAATTGGAATCACTACGCTATCGGCGGCAGTTAAGGCATTTAAGGTTAACAATCCTAAAGATGGCGCACAATCAATCAAGATGTAATCGTATTGGTCTTTGATACTTTCCAAAGCTTGTTTGAGCATGTATTCGCGGTTTTCTTTATCAACCAATTCGATTTCGATAGCCACCAAGTCAATGTGGGCTGGAATTACCCAAACATTAGGCGCTGAGCAAGAGATTATAGCTTCAGCCGGAGTGTTGCTGTGTTCTAAAATTTGGTAAGTTCCAATTTCAACACTTTCCACATCGATACCCAAACCTGAACTCGCGTTGGCTTGAGGATCGGCATCAATCAATAACACTTTTTTTTCTAAAACACCCAGTGATGCAGCAAGATTAACCGAAGTTGTTGTTTTCCCGACACCACCTTTTTGGTTGGCAATTGCAATGATTTTACCCATTTATATATAGTCAATTTTGAGCCGTAAAAATACGATTAATTATGGGTTTGTCAAGGCTTATTTGTTAACATTTAGGTAAAGTTTTGAAGAATAGAGGGATAAGGGAAAAGGGATTAGAAATAAGCTTTTTATGCTATGAATATTGCCCTTTTTTTCTCTTATAAAATTTATTTATTTCCTTTATTCTTGATCATCATTTCCAGCATGTCCCACATTTCTTGCGGAATTTTTTCTAAAATGTTGAATTGTCCTGCGCCTTGTAACCATTCGCCACCATCGATAGTCACGACTTCCCCATTGATGTAGGCCGAGAAATCAGAAACCATATAGGCTGCGAGATTCGCCAATTCCTGATGATCGCCTACTCTTCGCAACGGCACTTTTTTGGCCATATCAAATTTTTCGGCTAAATCGCCCGGCAATAATCGGTCCCATGCACCTTTGGTTGGAAATGGTCCGGGAGCAATAGCGTTCATGCGGATTCCGTATTTAGCCCATTCTACCGCCAAACTACGGGTCATGGCTAAAACGCCGGCTTTGGCAGTCGCACTTGGCACTACATAACCAGAACCTGTCCAGGCATAAGTGGTGACGATATTCAAGACATTACAATTGGTTTGTTTGGCATTGATCCAATGTTTTCCAAAAGCGAGTGTACAGTTTTTCGAACCTTTTAAAACAATATCGATGATGGTGTCAAAAGCATTGGCTGATAACCTTTCGGTAGGCGAAATAAAGTTTCCGGCTGCGTTGTTCAATAAAATATCTACTTTACCAAACGTTTTCAATACTTCTGCTAACATGGCTTCAACTTGGTCATAATGACGCACATCGCATTGTAATGGCAAACATTTGCCACCCGTTTCCGCTTCTAACTCGGTTGCCGTGGTTTTTAGTTTTTCGAGATCTCTTGACGTGATGGCTACTTTAGCCCCTAATTCCAAGAAATATTTGGTCATGGCTTTGCCTAAGCCACTTCCGCCACCGGTTACTACAATTACTTTGTCTGCCAAAGCATTATCGCGAAGCATTTTTGCTGAAAAATCCATAAAGTTTTATTTTTTAGTAAATATATATTATTTTAATTACAATCGGCGAAGTCTTTCTGCGGCTTGTGTCAAAGTTTCTTCCTCTTTGGCAAAGCAAAAGCGAATGCATTTTTGGTCACTGCCATTGGTATAAAAAATGGAAATCGGGATAGTTGCTACACCAAATTCGGTGATCAATCTTTTGGTGAAATCCAAATCATTTTCGGCAGAAATATTAGCATAAGAGGCCACTTGAAAATACGTACCGTCACAAGGTAAAAGTTCAAGTCTAGTGTCTTTCATTAGATTGCTGAAAAAATCCCTTTTTTCTTGGTAAAACGCACCCAAGGCTTTCACCTCCACCAAATCAATATAGTCATTCAGGGCATGTTGGGCAATACTGCTGACACTAAACACCAAAAATTGATGTACTTTTTTGATTTCTCTCATGATATGTACCGGCGCAATGGCATAGCCTATTTTCCAACCGGTAATGTGAAATGATTTTCCGAAAGAAGAAACCGAAATACTGCGATGCCATAATTTGGGGCGATGGTGTACCGAAATATGTGGTTTTTCAAAAGTGATGTATTCATACACTTCATCCGATAGTACCAGTAGATTAGGGTAGGCGTCCACTAATTTTTCTAATTGAATAAAATCGTTTTCCGACCACATTTTCCCTGTCGGATTGTGCGGATTGTTGGTGATAATGAGTTTGGTTTTTTCATTGGCTGCCGCAAAAATCACTTCCCAATTTGGGGTAAAATCATTGTTAAGAGAAACCCTTACAGGTTTGGCATTGCTTAATAAAATTGGCGCTTCATAACAATCATAACTCGGGTCAAGTATGATGACTTCTTCATTGGCTTTGACTAAGGCTTGAATAGTAGCAAAGATGCCTTCGGTAGCACCGGCGGTGATTAAAATTTCTTCTTTTGGCGAAACACTTCTCCCATAAGATTGTTGGGTTAATACGCTAATTTTTTCCAAAAGGGAAGGCAAACCACTCATGGGGGTATACTGGTGGATGTTTTCTTTGGCAAGTTTGGCAAGAATCGCTGTCAATCTTTCATCAACGGGGAAATTCGGAAATCCTTGCGATAGGTTTATGGCTTGGTGTTCGACTGCCATTTGCGACATTACGGTGAAAATACTGGTGCCGATATGTGGAAGTTTGGACATTAATTTGTTTTTGGTAAAGATAAAAAAAGCACTTCGATTGAAGTGCTTTTTACTGTATAGGAATGTTTGATTATTCTTTTTTGTTTTTATCTGAAGCAGACATGTCTCTGATACATAAATATCTACCGTCTCTTTTTTCAAAAACAGCTATGTAATTTCCGGTGTAAAGTGGTGCACTTGTAGAGTCTGAAACTCGGTAGTTGCCTATTTCTACTACCTGAATTCCATCTTTAGAAGGGAAAACTTCATTGACTACGAAAGCAATTTGGTAACCTTTAGGGAAATTATTTAAATCATCTTTAATTGATTTTTCAATTTCAGTCTTACCTACTAATGGTGTTTTGTTTTGTGAAAAACTAGTTGCATCATTCGCATAATATTCTCCTGCATCAACGTTTCTATCGTTAAACATTTCGGCCATTTTATTTTCAATTGCCTGAATTTCGTTTTTGATTTGTTCTTTATCTAAAGCAACTGCTTCTTCTTTTTTGGGTTGACAAGCAAAAAACAGGATAGATACCGCACTTAAAATGATACCTTTTAAAATCTTGTTTTTCATAAATTC
>JBDLVY010000100.1:0-18157 GCA_039804545.1 Bacteroidota bacterium
TGCAATATTACTACTATTTTTGTTTCGTTGCAACTATTTTTAACGGATTTCTTGACAAAGTTCAATCAAAACGCCGTTGGTGCCTTTAGGATGCAAGAATGCAACCAGCTTGTTATCAGCGCCTTTTTTTGGGGTTTCGTTTAAGATGGTAAAGCCTTCTTTTTTTAAACGCTCCATTTCAGAAAGGATGTCTTCTACATCAAAAGCGATGTGGTGAATACCTTCGCCTTTCTTTTCCAAGAATTTAGCAATTGGACTATCGGGATTCGTGGCTTCTAAAAGTTCAATTTTGTTTGGGCCATTCATAAAAAAGGACGTTTTTACGCCTTCGCTGGCGACTTCTTCTTCTTTATAAGGTGGATTTCCGAAGAGTTTTTCAAAAAGCAAATTGGAGCTTTCCAAACTTTTTACGGCGATGCCTATGTGTTCAATTTTTCTCATGATTGTGGATTGGAACGACAAAGTTAACAAAAATTCAAATGGTTTTTCTTCCAGCCCTGATGGTAGCGGCACCGAAGTAGAGCGGACAGCAGGGAAACGGACCGCTGATGTGCCAAAACTTCCGCTCTTAAGCGTTATAAAAATTTAAAATTGTATTTTTGCCCCATGGAAACGAACAGACAGAAAAAAATTGGCAGTGTATTGCAAAAGGATTTGGTTGATATTCTTCAAGGAGAAGTGCGTAAAAACGGCATTTCTAACTTGGTGATTTCAGTTTCAAAAGTGAGTGTGACTACTGATTTATCGATTGCCAAAGTGTATTTAAGCGTTTTCCCGCAGGACAAAGCCAAGGATTTATTGGAAGCAATTAAAACCAATGCGCCTTTAATTAAACACGATTTGTCACAACGCGTAAAATTACAATTGCGTAAAGTGCCAAATTTGTCCTTTTATATAGACGATTCATTGGATTATATTGAAAAAATTGACAATGCTTTGGCCGGAAAAGAAAATCCTATTGAAAACCGTGACCTTTTAGACAAACGCAAGAAGTTTTAAGTGAACTTTTCCCTTTACATAGCCAAACGATACCTTTTTAGCAAAAGTAAAAACAATGCTATTAACATTATTACAGGTATTGCTTCTGCAGGTATTATTGTTGGTGCTATGGCGTTGTTTGTAGTGCTTTCTGTTTTTAGCGGATTGCGGATTTTTAGTTTGTCATTCTCCAATGACTTTGACCCGGATTTAAAAGTCAATCCCATTTCAGGAAAATCCTTTGTTATTTCGCCCGATCAAGAATCTCAACTCCAAAAAATGGAAGGCGTTGCGTCTTTTAGTAAAGTATTGGAAGAAAGAGTGCTTTTTTTCTTTGACGGGAAAGAACAGGTGACATACTTAAAAGGTGTCGATGCTAATTTTACCAAAACCAATGTAGTCGATCAAAATTTAGTCAACGGAAAATGGTTGGAGCCCAACACGGTACAAGTAGTGATAGGTTATGGTATTTCTGAAAAATTGTCTTTAGGACTTTTTGATTTCAACAATCCGTTTGAGGTTTATGTACCGCGAAAGGGCAAAGGCGTTATTGAAAGCGAAGCTGAAGCGTTTAACAAAGCCAAGCTGATTCCGACAGGAATTTATGCCATTAGTGAAGATTTAGACAGTAAATATGTGTTTTGCGACTTGAATTTGGCGCAATATTTATTAGAATTAAAGGCCAATCAAATTTCTAGTGTTGAAATCAAATTAAAACCCAATGTTGACGAAGTGCTGGTGATTGAGAAACTCCAAACGCTTTTTCAAAATAAAGTGGAGGTTAAAAACAGAGCCGAGCAAAACGCAACCTTATACAAGATGTTGAATACCGAGAATATAGCGGTTTATTTGATTTTTACTTTGGTCATCATCATTGCGCTTTTCAACTTAATCGGCGCGCTGATCATGATGGTTTTAGATAAAAAAGCCAACTTGAAAACACTTTATAATTTGGGTTCCGAAATCAAAGATTTGAAGAAGGTATTTTTGTTACAAGGCACTTTACTGAGTTTTTTCGGAGGCATTATCGGATTGCTTTTGGGAATTATAATAGTGGTAATTCAGCAGCAATTTAATTTGGTGATGATTACCGAAACCTTAGCTTATCCGGTGGTTTTTAACCTTCAAAATGTGGTGATTGTATTCTTCACCATACTCTCATTGGGTTTTATTTCCAGTTGGATTGCGAGCAGTAGAGTAAACAAAAAGTTGTTGGATTAAACAAACTGAAAACCCGAATACACGTCCTGAATTTCATCCAAAGCTTTGAACAACGCTTCAGCTGATTCTAAGGTAACCAATTTTAAACGGTGTTCCTTAAAGTTGGGAATGCCTTTAAAATAATTGGTATAATGACGGCGCATTTCTACTATGCCAACACGTTCTCCTTTCCAATCCATAGACCAAGTTAAATGATTTCTGGCGGCTTCAACTCTATCGGACATTGTGGGTTGTGCCAAATGTTCTCCGGTTTTGAAATAGTGTTTGATTTCGTTAAAAATCCAAGGATAACCAATCGCAGCGCGACCAATCATCATGCCGTCTAAACCGTATTTGTTTTTGTATTCCAGCGCTTTTTCGGGTGAATCAATGTCACCGTTTCCAAAAATCGGCATGGTAATTCTTGGGTTTTCTTTAATTCTTTGAATGTGTGACCAATCGGAATGTCCTTTGTACATCTGGGCACGAGTTCGGGCGTGAACCGTCAAAGCTTGTACGCCAATATCTTGTAACCGTTCGGCCACTTCATCAATATTGATAGAATTTTCATCCCAACCCAAACGCGTTTTTACGGTTACCGGTAGAGAAGTTCCTTTGATAACAGCTTTGGTCAAGCGCACCATTAAATCGACATCTTTTAAAACGCCTGCGCCTGCGCCTTTGCAAACCACTTTTTTAACCGGACAACCAAAATTAATGTCTACTAAATCGGGTTGAACAGCATCAACAATTCTTGAAGACATTTCCATCGCTTCTTCATCACCACCAAAAATTTGAATGCCTACTGGACGTTCATAATCGAAAATATCCAACTTCATTTTGCTTTTCATCGCATCGCGAATCAGTCCTTCAGAAGAGATAAATTCAGAGTACATCAAATCGGCACCATGCAACTTACAGAGTCTGCGGAATGGCGGATCGCTCACGTCTTCCATAGGCGCAAGAAGCAAAGGGAAATCAGGTAATAGGATGTTGCCAATCTTGGGCATGCTGTGATTTTTTTACTTGGTAACAATTCGAACCAAAGGTATCGAGTGGCAAAAATACTAATTTTTGTTGGTTTCGCCTTCCAATCCTTTTAAATCAAAACTTTGCCTTATATTTGCCGATTAAACGCACGTACGTTTTTGCCCACCCGAGGCCATAATCCGAACGGAGCGCAGCTAAATATTGACAGATTTACGAAGATGAAGCATATTAGAAATTTTTGCATTATTGCACACATTGACCACGGAAAAAGTACGCTGGCGGATCGATTGCTTGGTGCTACACAAACCGTTACTGCTCGCGAAGAAAAAGCCCAGTTACTTGACAACATGGACTTGGAGCGTGAGCGCGGGATTACCATTAAGAGTCACGCCATTCAGATGGAATACAAATACAAAGGTGAAGATTATATTCTAAACCTTATTGATACTCCGGGACACGTTGATTTTTCGTATGAGGTTTCTCGTTCGATTGCAGCTTGTGAAGGAGCGCTTTTGATTGTGGATGCGGCGCAAAGTATTCAGGCACAAACCATTTCAAATTTATATTTGGCTTTAGAAAATGATTTGGAAATTATTCCGGTCTTGAATAAAGTGGATTTGCCAAGCGCTAATCCGGAGGAAGTTAGCGACGACATTATTGATTTGTTAGGTTGTAAATTAGAAGATATTATTCACGCTTCGGGGAAAACCGGTTTTGGGGTGGAAAATATTTTGGCCGCCATTATTGAAAAAGTTCCGGCGCCAAAAGGAAATAAAGAAGAACCGTTACAAGCGTTGATTTTTGATTCACATTATAATCCATTCCGAGGAATTGAAGTTATTTTTCGGGTGAAAAACGGTGAAATCAAAAAAGGACAGAAGATTAAGTTTATGGCTACCGGCAATGAATATTTTGCCGATGAGGTTGGAACTTTGAAGTTAAACCAAGTGCCGAAGAATGTGATTTCAACCGGTGATGTAGGTTATTTAATATCAGGAATTAAAGAGGCGAAAGAAGTAAAAGTAGGTGATACTATTACCGATGCTAAAACGCCAACAACGAATATGATTACCGGATTTGAAGATGTAAAGCCAATGGTTTTTGCCGGAATTTATCCTGTAGACACTGAAGATTATGAAGATTTGCGTTCTTCAATGGAGAAATTACAGTTGAATGACGCTTCTTTAGTATTTGCACCTGAAAGTTCGGCCGCTTTAGGGTTTGGTTTCCGTTGCGGATTCTTAGGCATGTTGCACTTGGAAATCATTCAGGAACGTTTGGAGCGTGAATACGACATGACGGTAATTACGACAGTTCCCAATGTTTCTTATTTGGCTTACACTAAAAAAGAACCGGAAGTTGGGTTTGTGGTAAACAATCCGTCCGATTTACCAGAACCGTCCAAATTAGACCGAGTTGAAGAGCCGTTTATCAAAGCTACCATTATTACTAAAGCAGATTTTGTTGGTAACGTAATGAGTTTGTGTATTGAAAAACGCGGTGTGATTACCAATCAAACTTATTTAACAACAGAAAGAGTTGAATTGAATTTTGACATGCCGTTGGCGGAGATTGTATTTGATTTTTATGACCGATTAAAAACGGTTTCCAAAGGATATGCGTCATTTGATTATTCGCCAATAGGAATGCGTGCCTCTAAATTAGTAAAATTGGATGTTTTGTTGAACGCACAGTCGGTTGATGCGCTTTCGGCTTTGATTCATGAGGACAATGCTTATAAC
Organism: Bacteroidota bacterium; assembly: GCA_039804545.1. Lineage (GTDB taxonomy): Bacteria > Bacteroidota > Bacteroidia > Flavobacteriales > Flavobacteriaceae > Flavobacterium. The sequence goes on from JBDLVY010000100.1 coordinate 4,911, forward strand.
ATTGGTAAAAAAATGTGTGAGAAGTTGCGCGAATTAATTCCGAGACAACAATTTGATATCCCGATACAGGCTGCAATTGGCGCTAAAATTATTGCCCGTGAAACGATTAAAGCCTTGAGAAAAGACGTTACCGCCAAATGTTATGGTGGAGATATTTCCCGTAAGCGTAAATTGTTGGAGAAACAGAAAAAAGGGAAAAAGCGTATGCGTCAAGTGGGGAATGTAGAGATTCCACAAGAAGCGTTTATGGCCGTTTTGAAATTGAACGATTAGAAATACGAAGTATATAAATACAAAGAAACCCGATGGCGAAAGTTGTTGGGTTTTTTGTTTAGTATTAACGGCTTCAACTTTGTAACTTTGCTGCCTAAAATGGATTAATTATGTTAGAAGATAAAACACCGCAACGCACTTCACTTTCCCAATTGGGCGAATTTGGTTTGATTGACCATTTGACCAAAAACTTTGAGGTAAAACAGTCATCAACCTTAAAAAGTATAGGCGATGATGGGGCAGTTTTAGATTTTAAGGATAAAAAAGTGATTGTTTCTACCGATTTGCTAATTGAAGGTGTTCATTTTGATTTGTCTTATATGCCGTTACGCCATTTGGGCTATAAAGCCGTTGTGGTGAATGTTTCCGACATCTGTGCTATGAATGCCAAGCCCACACAAATAACAGTATCAGTCGCGGTTTCTAATCGTTTTCCGCTGGAGGCTTTGGAAGAACTGTTTGATGGGATTGCTTTGGCGGCCAAATTTTATAATGTGGATGTAATTGGTGGTGATACCACCTCCTCACAAAAAGGATTAATTATTTCGATTACAGCTATTGGTGAAGCGAATGCAGAAGATATTGTTTATAGAAATGGCGCAAACAATGGCGATTTACTGGTTGTAACCGGTGATTTAGGTTCGGCTTATATGGGATTACAGGTTTTGGAACGGGAGAAACAAGTGTTTCAGGTGAATCCGAATAACCAACCTGATTTGGATGCTTATACCTATTTAATCGAGCGGCAGTTAAAGCCTGAGGCGCGTCACGATATTCGAGAATTGTTAGAAAAATTGGAAGTAAAACCCACTTCAATGATAGACATTTCGGATGGATTGTCTTCGGAGATTATTCATATTTGCAAACAGAGTAAAGTGGGCTGTAATTTATACGAAGAGAAAATCCCTGTTGATCCTCAGTTTATCAATGTTTGTGAAGAATTTAATATCGATTCAACCACTGTTGCTATAAATGGTGGCGAAGACTATGAATTGTTGTTTACGATTGCTTTGGAAGATTTTGACAAGATAAAAGCCAATCCGAACTTTACGGTTATTGGTCATTTAACCCAAGAAAGCGAAGGGATACATTTGATTACAAGAGCCAATACCAAAATCCCATTGAAAGCTCGAGGATGGGACGCTATGCAGCAATAAAAAAAGCGATACCCGAAAGTATCGCTTCCCCCTAAGTCTTGAAAAATCAAACAGTAGCTTGAAGTTTTTTACTACTTGATTAATTCTACAAATACTAACCCTGAAATCATGCAGCTAAGATAGTTATTGTAGTGTTGTGAGTAATTACGGTTTCCCGCATATTTATTACGGTTTCCCGTATAATCGTTAAATGACACCTTTATTTTTAGCCTCTCTAATTAAATCAACGTCTGTTCCTCCGGCAACTTCCAGGATTTCTCTGATATTTAATTTTCTTTTTTCGATAGCACTAAGCGAAAGTGGAATATAAGTAGGCAAATCTTTCGTTTTTACACCTTTTGAGAGATGGAAAAGGATTTGTTTATCGAATACGTCCAATTCAATGTTGTTGTATTGGGCTTGACCTACTAATTTGATTACGGTTTGACTGTAGTAACTTTCGTTATTGATGATTTTGTCAAAAGCAAAAAGCAATTCGTCAAAGGTTAAATCATTTTTGATAATTAGTCCGCTTGGGTTGATATTTTTGATAATATTATTGATTTTCAAAAGTTCCGTGTGCATGGTCAAAAGGATGACTTTACAATCGGGCATTTCGGTTTTCATTAACATGGCCAAGTCTTCGCCTGAATAAATTCCTTTTTCGGCATATTCGGGCATACTGATATCAAAAAAAGCGATATCAAAGTGATTGGATTTATTGACAATGTTTTCGTATCCTGATTTACAATTATTGGCTTGGGTAACTACAAATTCAAAGCCGTTTTGACTGTATTTATTAATTGCATTTTTGTAGGCTTCAATAATAAACGGATGGTCGTCTACAATTAAAATTTGGATAGGGCTTTTCATTCTTGTTCTACAGTTATTGGTTTGGTTTCTATTGGTATTGTAATTACAATTTTGGTTCCTTGGTCTTTTTTAGAATTGATATCAATAATTCCTTTACAGTCATGTGTTCTTGAAATCATATTTTGCATTCCGATTCCTTTGCTTTTCTTATTGACATCAAATCCAATTCCGTCGTCTTTTATTTTTAAATAGACATTTTCCTTATCGCCTTTGATTTCTACAAAAATATTGGATGCTTTTGCATACTTATTAATGTTTTGTAAGCCTTCCTGAAGGATACGATACATGTTAATTTTGATAGCATTCCCTATTTTATCCCAAACTACGGTTTCATCAATAGAATAAGTTACATTGGCTTCAAAGGAAGTTTTTTGTTCTTCTAATAAATTATGAACGATGGAAACAAAGTTATTAATTAAAACTTGTTTTTCTCTATTCAAGTCGTGAGATATTTCACGAATGTCTTGTTCAATAGTTTTGAGTTCGTTTAACAATTCGAATCGTTTCTGAATTGTTTCGTCATCGTTACTAGAATTTAAGCTGTCAAGGTTCAAACGCAAACCAAACATTCTGCCCAAAACACCATCGTGTAAATCTTGTGCTAAACGTTTCTTTTCTTTACTTCTGCTTTCGTCAATAATAGCCTGTTGCGACATCATGAGGTTGTAAATGTCTTCATTGGCTTTTTGTTGGGCTTGTTTGTACAAGAGTTCTCTGGTTCGAGCTCGTTGTGCACGAACTACAAAGAGTAATACGACCACCACAAAAGAAACTACAAATACGTATAAAAGCGTTCGGTTTCGTTCTTCAAGGCCTGCATTTTCTTGAATGATTTCGTCTGTTTCTAATGCTAATCGAGCAAACTTTTCTTTGGATAATCTTTCAACATCCTGAATACTATCGTTGATTCTAATATAATCTTTAGAGTATTTAGAAGAATTTTTGTTGTCTACAACAGAAGCCTGTTTCAATGCCGCTAAAAAGTCTCTTGAAATCCCTGTGCTTTTTGCCTGAATTAGTGCTTCATTTGCAAATTTTTGTGATAGTTGATCTTGCTTAATAGAATGATAGTATTCTGAAAGATGTATTTTGCTTAATACAATTAAAGTTTTTGCATCTATTTGTTCTCTAACTTTTAAAGAGGCATAGAATAAATTTGGTAATCCTTTATAATCCTTTAATTTAAATTTACAATAAGCTAAGTTGTCAGTTAATAAACTATATAACTCTGGGTCGTTGTCAATAATTGTCTTGTCTTTTAATGCTATTGTGTAATTCTTTATCGCTTCTTTATAATCGCCCTTGTTTTGATAAACATATCCAATATTGTTAAGACAAGTTGCTTCTTGATAACCATCAATTAAATTGTTTTCTTTGATTATTTTTAAAGTTTTAGAATAATATTCAATTGCTTTGTCATAATCCTTAGTTTCATTTGCCACTATTCCCATCATGGTAAAAATGACATATAATTTATCATTTTCCTTTGTGTTTTTTAATAAATAATATGCACGTGTTAATGAACGGTCAGCCCCAACAAAATCTCCAACATTATATTGGATAATACTTTTTGAACTTAATACAGAGCCTTCATTGATTTTATCATTCAGAGATTTAAAAAGTTTTTCAGCTTTAGAGAAATAAATGAAAGCACTATCATTTACAGCCGTTTTTCTATAAAAGCCAGCAAGGTATCTATATCCCAGCGCTATATTTAATGTATCTTTACTTTTAATAGAGTGATTAATTAATAAAGTAGTTGACTTTTTCAGATTCTCTATGTTAACAGTTTTTGAGAATCCGATTGAAATATTAAGTAAATGATTTCGGGTTATCGAATCATTTGGTTGTGCTATTGATTTTTCAAAAGCTTTTTCAAGATAAAGCTTTTTTTTGTCTGCAGAAATATCATTTCCATCAGCTAACCTTATATATATAGCAGTACTGTCTGAATCATTTTTGTTAATGGGGTTTTTTTGTTCATTTTTTGAACAACTTAATAAACAAAGTATCCAGAAAAAAGGTAAAATTTTTTTCAAATTGATTTCATCTTAATTTTTCAAAAATAGTAAACAAATAAAAAAAACCACCTTTAAAAGGTGGTTTTTTTAATATTTTGTAAAATGAGTTTATTATATGTTGTCTATCGGAGTTCTACTTCCTCCAATTGAAAATTCAGTTCCATTTCCAGGTGTCTTACTTCCTCCAATTGATAATTCAGTTCCATTTCCAGGTGTCTTGCTTCCACCAATTTCAACTGGCGTAGTGAACGATGTTACTACTAGCATCAAAGCCAATAGTCCGAATGTTGTTGCTAATTTTTTCATAATTTGAGACTTTTTATTGTTAATGTTTTTGTTTCGTTTTAATGAGTGTGGACTTAAACCGATTTGAGGGCTTTCACACTTTCACGATGTAAAACTAAAAAGGATGTCTCTGTCAATCCCTATGAATAAAGGCTTTTATGGTAGAATGGCCTCGTTTGTGAGTGAATGATAGTCAAATCTTGGTGGATGATTTTCGGAATTTTATCAAAAATGTTGATAAGTGACGAGAATTGTTAACAAACAATTCCGCATTCAGAAGTTTTAAAAGAAGCTTTTGTAAAATTCGGGAGGATGATAGAAAGTCTATTTGAGGAATAGACTAATTTTATTCAGCAATTATTTAATCTGCTTTCTCAAGTGGTAGAGAAATATTTATGGAAGTGCCGGAATTTGATTTACTATGAATATTGAGTTTTCCTTTTAATTGTTTTACCCGATGCTCAATATTTTTTAATCCGATTCCTTGCTCATTTGTTGAAAGTTCAATTCCAACACCATCATCAATTACAGAAAGGCAAATGTTTTTTCGGTCCATTATAAGATTGATTATACCCTTTTGGGCTTTTGCATGTTTATTGATGTTGTGAACCGTTTCTTGGATAATACGGTACAAATTCATTTTGGTAATATTAGAAATGATATTCCAATCTATGGAGGAATCTACTTCTAATATAAAATAGGTATTGCTGATGCCGTTTTGCTCTTCCACAAAATCTTTTAATAATTTACTAAAGCTGTTAGAAGAATGAAATGCTTCGCGATTTAAATCGTGTGTAATATTTCTGATTTCATTTTCAACGAGATTTATTTCTTTGATATAGCCTAAACACTTCTCTATAGTCGCCTCGTCTTTTTTAATTGAGAGAACAGAAAGATTTAGTCGGGTACTGGTTAATTTATTCATTACTCCGTCATGCAACTCCATAGCAATTCGCTTTTTTTCTAAATACCGCGCTTTTTCTTCACTGTCTTTTTGGTTAAGTAAGAGTTGGTACAGTTCTTCATTGGCTTTTTGTTGGCTTTGTTTTAAGCGAAGTTCTTTTTGTTTTATGCGTTGTCTGGCAATGACGATGATAAGTACAGAGATAAAAAGTAGGGTGAGAGCTATGGCCAATACAAGTGACCTCTGTTTTAAAGCGGTTTCTTTTTCTTGACTGATTTCGTCTGTTTCCAATTGTATTTTATAATATTGATTTCTAGCATTTCTTTCTACAAAAAGGAGACTGTCGTTAATTCGATGATAGTCTTTAATGTATTTAGACGCTTTTTTAGCATTGATACTGCCAGCGTGACTTAAAGCGGTTAAGTAATAATATGATGCTTTTGAGTCTTTGGCTAATTTTAAAGCAGATTCAGCATGCAAATTAGCTTTTAAAGAATCACCCTTTTTTGAAAAGTACTCTGATAAATAAATATCACAAACAGCACTTTCGTTTTTTATTCCTAAGCTATCAAATATTTTTTTCGATTCCTCAAACAAATCTGGAAGTTTGATTTGTCTGTTGGTTTTTAAATAACAATAGCCCAGATTGTTTAATAAGTAAGCATATATTTCTGGATCCTTGTGAGTTATGTTTTTTTCTTCTAAACCTAACTTGAAATAGTAAATAGCCTCTTTATATCTTTTTTGTACCCTATATGTATTACCAATATTATTTAAACATGTTCCTGTATAGCTCATTTGCTTTTGTTCATAATTAATTTTATTGGTCATTTGTAAAGCCTGTTTAAATTTTTCAATTGCTTTTTCATAATGATTTAAGTTGTGATTTGTGTTGCCAACATTAACCAATAAGTGAAACATTCTGTCTGTATTTTTCGTTTTTACAAAGTAGCCAAATGCTTTTTTGGCAGATAATTCAGAGCCTAAATAATCATCTAATTTGAATTTAATATGAGAAATATTTGAATTGACAAAAGCAAGACCTTCTTCATTTTTAATCTTTTTATATAGCTTTTCAGATTTCAAACAAAAATAAAACGCCGAATCATATATGTTTTTTTTAATATAGTAGCATCCCTTATATCTATAATATCTAGCCAACCCCAAAGTGTCATTTAATTTTGCTGCTTTTTCGTAGTAATGTTTGGCATACTTTTTAAACTTCTCCCAATCGTTACAAATCGAATAATTATAAACAATCAAATTCAAATTCTCCCTAGTCAAACTATCATTCCTCTCCAAATCAATAAAACCCAACGCCTTATCATTATACTTTATTCTTTTATCAAAAGGCAAAGTATCATTTCCTGCTAAGGCGATGTATTTTTGAATAGAATCGTTATTGGCTGTGGCCGTTTTATCATTGGTTTTTGAAGTACAGCCGTTAAGTACTATAAGAAGTAATACTAAAATGGGAAATCGTTTGTTCATATAGCCAAGTTAATAAAAATCATGAATTTAGTTATAAAATCGCTAACAAGCTGAAGATGTATTTTTTGAGATTTAGCAGGTCTTCCTTAAGTGTAGTTTCAGAGGAGTATATAGAACGAGAAACCAAGGTGTTCTCTTTTTCTGAACTAAGGATTACCGAGATTTCTATCCAAAATAACTTAAGCGGTTGCTTTTCTTTCCGCTTTTCTTTGTGTTCAAAGTCTTGTAAATATTTTTCATAGTTTTCTTCAAAATCTTTGACGGAACTGAATTGATAAGTGATCGTTTCCTCATCTACTTTGATTTTAAAGATTGTCAACTCAGATTGTGCATTGATTGCCATGTTTGAGAGGAATAGAATAAGAAGGGTTACAATGCTTTTCATAGGAGAAGTGCTTTTAAAAAAAGAAACAGCCTCGCTTTAAGTCGTCCAAAACATCAAAGCAAAGGCTGTTTGTGGTTGGTTTTGTTTACTCCTGTTTAATAACTAACCAAAATAAACAGAACAAAATTTCAATTAATTTTTTACCAAATAAGATACCACTCTAATTTAGCTACATATCAAGATGGTAAGTCTTGTATTTATACCAGTAATAAAAATTGAGTTTTTTATTGAAGTAAAATTACAAGACAGATCTAACTAATTGTTACACTAAAAGTGTACATTTTGTTAAAATTTAAAAAATAGCGTGAATTTATATAAATCCCTGTTTTCTGGCTTCTCTAAGAATGTCCTCATCATTGCCTTTTTCAATGTCAAAAAACTCTTTTATGACAACTTTTCGTTTGTCAATTGCACTTTTAGAGAGGTGCAAGTAGTCGGGTAGATTTTTGGTCTGAATGCCTTGTGACAATAGCATAATAATTTGTCTGTTGTAACTGTCTAATACTTTGACTGTATTTTGGAGTTCTTCTTTCAAACTAATAATGGTACTGCTGAAGTAATTTCCCCCTTTAACGATGGTGTCAAATGCCACTAAAAATTCCTCCGCTTGAAAATCGCTTTTTACTAATAAGCCTTCCGGATTGCCTTCTTTGATTACTTTATGCAACAAAAGGGATTCATAATGTGAGGTCATCATCATGATTTTAGCTTTTGGCAAATATTGTCTGATTACCGGAATCAAATCGGCACCACAATGAATGTTTTTCTCTGGAAATGGCGGCATCGTATAGTCTATCATTACCACATCAAAATTAGTTGTAGTAGTTGAAATCAATTGGTAAGCCAGCTCACAGCTAAAGGCAGATTGAATATTTAAAGTGTAACCATAAGGATTGTAAGACAATATCGATTTATAGCCTTCAACTATAGGAGGATGGTCATCAATCATTAATACAGTTACTTCCATGGGTAAATTTTAGTAAATGTATTATTTTTCTGCTATATCTCCAAATAATTTCCGCCGGCAATGCGGCTGATAATCAAATCTACATTGTCTTTATAAGATTTGGAGAACGGTAATTTAGTGGTTGAGTTTTTAATGTAACAAACCGTATTTCCGGTATGGATCCTAGATACTTGATCGATATTAATAATGTAACTGTTGTGAATGCGAAGGAATTGTGTTTGTGGTAAAACCGTTTCAAAATGTTTCAAAGTCTTGAAGGCTGTTATCATTTCACCATTGTTCAAATGAATGTCTGTAGAATTGTTGTCGGCTTCAAAATAAAGAATGTCATTTGAGTCGATATAACGGTAATCGCCATAAGATTTGATACAAATTACCAACGATTGCTCCTTTTGAATTACCAATTCATTTTCAACCGAAACCGGAATGGCTTTTACTTCTACTTCAACCTCATGTTCTGATTCTAATTCTTCTGCAATGGTTTCGTCTAAAACTTCAAAAGTTACCGCTGGATTTTTGATTTCCATATGAGGCAAATCCGATTTAATGCTGCGATCAAATTTGAGAATTGCTTTTCTAAAATCATTGATGTCTAAAGGCTTTAGCATATAATCAACGACTTCATATTTCAAAGCTTCGTAGGCCAAATCTTTTTTGGCCGTGATGATAATTATTTTGGGTACGACACTTAAATAACGATACAATTCATTAATCAACGCCAATGAAAGATTGCTTTTTTTGTCTGAAGGATCGATTTCGAGAAAAACCAGTTGGGGTTGGTGCTCCAAAATTAGATTTACACCTTCGTCATAACTATTAGCAGCTGCCAAAAAAGACAAGTTACGAAAGCGCTCAGCTACTGCTCGAGTTTTCGTGACATCGTCTTGATTGTCATCAATAATTATGTAAGTGTGGCTCATGAACGCTTATCCGTTGATTTAGGGATAGCATTTTCTGATTAAATTAACGGGTAGTTTTGGGGAAACTAATTTGTTAAACTAAATATAGTATTAAAAAATAAAACAAAAATAAAAACGAACAAACGTGTCAATTTTCGTTGTAACGAAATTATACTATCACTTTGTGAGTTTTTAAAATTGTTGACAGAATGCCCTAATCTGTTAATATGTGAAATTATTTCGGGAATAATCCTTACAAAAACAAATCCTCTGCCTTCACAAATAAAGACAGAGGATTCTATAGGAGTATTATTATTTTGATTTACATTTTCATCAACCAGTTTCTCATTGAAACTTCGTTGCCAATAATGTTTCTCAATTCGGATATTTTAACACGGTCTTGTGCCATTGTATCGCGGTGGCGAATGGTTACCGTTTCGTCTTCTAATGTTTGGTGATCCACCGTAATACAGAAAGGCGTTCCTAAGGCATCTTGTCTTCTGTAACGACGACCAACCGCATCTTTTTCGTCATAAGCCACGTTGAAATCCCATTTCAAATCTTCTATGATTTTTTGAGCAACTTCCGGCAAACCGTCTTTTTTCACTAATGGTAAAACGGCTGCTTTTGTAGGTGCTAATACTGATGGCAAACGTAAAACAGTTCGGGTAGAACCATCTTCTAATGTTTCTTCTTTTAAAGAAGTGGCAAAAACTGCCAAGAACATTCTGTCTAAACCAACCGAAGTTTCTACTACATAAGGAACGTAGTTAGAATTGGTTTCGTTATCAAAATATTGCAGTTTTTTTCCAGAGAATTGTTCGTGTGCTTTCAAATCGAAATCGGTTCTCGAGTGAATTCCTTCTAATTCTTTGAATCCGAACGGGAAATTAAATTCGATATCAGCCGCCGCATTGGCATAGTGTGCTAATTTTTCATGGTCGTGGAAACGGTAATTTTCTCTGCCTAAACCTAAGGACAAATGCCAGTTCAAACGAGTGGTTTTCCAGTATTCGTACCATTTCATTTCTTCACCCGGTTTCACGAAAAACTGCATTTCCATTTGTTCAAACTCACGCATACGGAAAATAAACTGGCGCGCTACAATCTCGTTACGGAAAGCTTTCCCGGTCTGAGCGATACCAAAAGGAATCTTCATTCTTCCGGTTTTTTGCACGTTTAAGAAATTCACGAAAATCCCTTGTGCCGTTTCAGGACGCAAGTATAAATCCATGGCATTTTCGGCAGATGCGCCTAGTTTGGTGCCAAACATCAAGTTGAATTGCTTCACATCGGTCCAGTTTCTTGAACCGGTTTCCGGATCAGCGATTTCTAATTCTTCAATCAGATTTTTTACATCTTCTAAATCACCTGCACCAAGCGAACGACCCATTCTTTCCAGAATTTCACGCTCTTTCGCCAAGTATTCCATCACACGCGGATTGGTCGTTTTGTATTGTTCTTCGTCAAAAGAATCACCAAAACGCTCGCGGGCTTTTTCTATTTCTTTTTTGGCTTTCAGGTTTAATTTTTCGGCATAATCCTCAATTAAAACGTCGGCTCGGTATCTTTTTTTAGAATCCTTGTTGTCAATCAAAGGATCGTTAAACGCATCCACGTGACCCGAAGCTTTCCAAGTGGTTGGGTGCATCAAAATTGCGGCATCAAGCCCAACAATGTTTTCATGCATTTGCACCATGGCTTTCCACCAATATTCTCTAATGTTCTTTTTTAATTCAACTCCGTTTTGGGCGTAATCATACACTGCGCTCAAACCATCATATATTTCGCTTGACGGAAAAATAAATCCGTACTCCTTTGCATGCGAAACTACATTCTTAAATAAATCTTCTTGTTTTGCCATAATGCTGCAAAAATATAAAAAGGGATGATAAAAAATGGGTTAAAAATCAATTAGAATAGAAAAATTTTATAATTTTATGTAAGAAAATTACTTTTTTATGTGGAATCACTTGCTGAATTTATTTTTTCCGAAGTCGTGCGCCGGGTGTCACACTATTTTATTGAGCGATGAATTGGTCATTTGTACGCAATGCCGACATGAAATTCCGCTCACCAATCATCACAACATTGAAGAGAATGAAGTGTTTCAAAAATTATATGGTAGAATTCCGTTAGAGTTTGGCGCAGCCTTATTTTATTTTCACAAAAAAGGAATTGTTCAGGAAATGATGCACCAACTTAAATACAAAGGCAATCAAGAAATCGGGGCAATTGTAGGCGATTGGTATGCGTCAGAGTTAAAAGATTTGGAGCCTTTGAAAAACATCGACTACATCATTCCGGTACCTCTACACAAAAGAAGGTTGCGCGAACGCGGTTACAATCAGGTGACGACTTTCGGCAAAGCATTGGCACAAAATTTAAATATTCCCTATGAGGAAAACATTTTACAACGAAAATTATACACCAAAACCCAAACCAAAAAATCACTTTTAGGCAGAGCCGATATCAATAAAACCATCTTTGCCGTTACTTTTTCAGATAACCATCACGGAAAACATTTTTTGCTCATTGATGATGTCATGACTACCGGTTCAACACTGGAAGCCTGCAGTAGAGAATTACTTAAAATTCCAAATGTTAAAATCAGCATTGTTTGTATGGCGATGGCGCATAGTTAATTTTTGTAAAAATTTTAAAAATGTAAAAATTTTCACATATATTTGTGATGTATTAACTCCTTAAATTTATAGTTATGAGAAAAATATTTTTAGGAATTGCCCTTCTAATTTTACTCCAAAGTTGTTTTAGCTACAAAGCCATGGAAAACGACCCAAGAAATATGGAAACCGGAAAAACATACAAGATTGAACGTAATCAAAAGTATACTAAAGTTGTCTTTCATAATGTCAAAGACAACACCATAATCGTTTCAGAAGATTTTGAGGAAAAACAAATTCCTATAAATGATATTACAGATATCAAAAAAAGAAAATTCTCAGTAGTCAAGACTGTAGGACTACCTTTGTCCATAGTAGTTGGTTTAGTTGGACTCTTTGCGCTATCGTATAATTGACCATCAACCAAGGGAAAAAGTTTTATAAATAATGGGTCAATACCCAATTTGTTAAGTTTCGGCTAAAACATTTCATTCGCACTAAATATAATTGTTATTTTGTGCTTTGAAAAAATACTTTATGTCAAAAATTAACTTCAGATATTTTTCTTTACTGCTGGTTCTTTTAACCTATGGTTGTGCCAAGCGTGGTTCAATCACCGGCGGTGATAAAGATTCAATTGCTCCGGTCTTGAAATCGAGTTTGCCCAAAAACTTCTCGACTAATTTTAATGGCAAGGAAATCAAATTGGTTTTTGATGAATATGTAAAGTTGAAAAACGCCAACAAACAGTTGATTATTTCACCACCCATGAAAAATCAGCCGGAAATTTTGCCTTATACCGCCAGCAAAACCTTAACAATTAAAATAAAAGATACGCTGCAACCCAATACGACGTACAGTTTTAACTTTGGTCAAAGCATAGAAGACAATAACGAAGGCAATCCTTATTCGCAGTTCAAATACGTTTTTTCAACCGGAAGTTTTATCGATTCTTTAGCACTAAAGGTTAAAGTAAAAGATGCTTTGGAAATCAAAACCGACAACTTTGTTTCGGTGATGTTGTATGAAATTAATGAGCAGTTTAATGATTCCACAATTTATAAAGAAACACCAAGATACATTACCAATACCTTGGACAGTTTGAAATTGGTTTCATTAGAAAATTTAAAAGCCGGCAAGTATCTTTTGTTAGCGTTTAAAGACAACGGCAACAATAAATTCAACCCGAAATCGGACAAAATTGGTTTCCAAAAGCAATACATCACAATTCCGAATGATACGATTTTTGAAGTCGAATTGTTTAAAGAAACTTTGCCTTTTAAAGCTTTTAAACCCACATTGGTAGCAAAATCGCGAATGGTAATGGGTTATGAAGGCAAAGGCAAAGACGGCAAGATAACTGTTAAAAACGGTTCCGAAATCATTCCG
>JBDLVY010000101.1:0-4436 GCA_039804545.1 Bacteroidota bacterium
CAACAAAAGCGTAAAAGAAGGCATCGGTGCCAAACGCAAAAAAGAAGAAGTAAAACCACAAGGCATTTACAATCCGTTTGAAGAAATGTATTATAAAGGTAATGCAACTTTATTTCACAGAGACGCAGGAGATATTTTCGATCAAATCATGATTTCGGAACCATTCTTGAGATCGGATTATTCTTCATTCCGCTATTGGAAAGCCGGCATTTACAACAAACCTTATATGATTACCACAACCGGACAGTACAAAGGCTATCCGCTTCGACACGGGATGAACGAGATTGGTTTTAGCGACCACTTCCCAGTATACATTTATCTCATCAAAGAAGTAAAATAAATTAAAAGTCTCGAGTGCATCGGGACTTTTTTATTTTATAACTTTACTTAAAATTTAAACCATGGCCGTAGCAAAACCTTTCAATCTCAACCAATGGATAAAAGACAACCGTCATTTATTAAAACCACCCGTTGGGAACAAAAATTTATACGTTGATTCCGGCGATTATATCGTAATGATTGTATCCGGTCCCAATGCTCGAAAAGATTACCATTACAATGAAACCGAAGAATTATTCTACCAACTCGAAGGCGAAATCACGGTGTACATCCAAGAAGATGGCGAAAAAAAAGCCATGAAACTCTCCGCCGGTGATATGTTTTTGTTGCCTGCCAAAGTACCCCATTCTCCGTCGCGAAGTGAAAATTCTATTGGCTTGGTCGTTGAACGCAAACGAAATGGCAAAGAAATCCCAGATGGCTTGCTGTGGTTCTGCGACAGTTGTAACCACAAACTTTACGAAGTTTATTTCGAACTAAACGACATTGAAAAAGACTTTTTACAACATTTTAATCACTTTTACAATTCAGAAAAACTCAGAACCTGTGACCAATGCGGCACTGTAATGGAAAGCGACCCGAGATTTATGACTAAGTAAAGGGATCAGGAGCTAATCCGGCTGTCCACTGTATCTTTTTAACTTGTTGTAAAAACAAGCTAAAAAGGATGCCGTTCCCATCCGGGCTAAAATTCAAAATAAACGATTACTTTTGCTAAGATTTTAAACAAACAAACTTATAATACAATGTCTACAATTGCCCAACAATTCGGCATGACCGAAGCTTTAGAAATACTTGGCGTAAAAGCCATTAACGAAGGAACATCCACCGGAAATAACCATTTTTCAAACGGTGAACTTCTTGAAAGTTATTCTCCCGTAGACGGACAATTAATCGGAATAGTAAAAACCACTACAGCGGCTGATTACGAAAAAGTAATGCAAACTGCTTCTGAAGCTTTCAAAACATTCCGTTTGATGCCGGCACCAAAACGCGGTGAAATCGTACGTCAGTTTGGAGAAAAATTGCGACAATACAAAGAACCTCTCGGAAAATTAGTTTCCTACGAAATGGGAAAATCACTGCAAGAAGGTTACGGAGAAGTTCAGGAAATGATTGACATTTGTGACTTCGCCGTAGGTTTATCGCGTCAATTACACGGATTAACCATGCACTCTGAACGTCCTGGTCACAGAATGTACGAGCAATACCATCCATTGGGAATTGTCGGAATCATTTCGGCGTTTAACTTCCCGGTAGCTGTTTGGTCTTGGAACACCGCTTTGGCATGGATTTGTGGTGACGTTTGTGTTTGGAAACCTTCTGAAAAAACGCCTCTTTGTGGTATCGCTTGTCAAAATATCATCGCCGAAGTATTGAAAGAAAACAACCTTCCGGAAGGAATCTCTTGTTTAATCAACGGTGATTATAAAGTAGGAGAAATGATGACACATGACAAACGCGTGCCTTTAGTTTCTGCTACCGGTTCAACTCGTATGGGTAAAATCGTAGCGCAAGCTTGTGCGGCTCGTTTAGGCAATTCCCTTTTAGAATTAGGCGGAAACAATGCCATCATAGTTACACCGGATGCTGATATCAAAATGACGGTTATCGGAGCGGTTTTTGGAGCGGTTGGAACAGCAGGACAACGTTGTACTTCAACACGAAGATTAATCATCCACGAAAGCATTTATGACAAAGTAAGAGATGCCATTGTGGACGCTTATGGCCAATTGAGAATTGGTAATCCATTAGACCAAAACAACCACGTAGGTCCACTTATTGATACCCATGCGGTTGAAATGTACAGCAAAGCTTTAGAAAAAGTAGTCGCCGAAGGCGGAAAAATATTAGTAGAAGGTGGCGTTTTATCTGGCGAAGGTTACGAAAGCGGTTGCTACGTAAAACCAGCCATTGCTGAAGCAGATAATTCATTCGAAATCGTGCAACACGAAACTTTTGCACCGGTTTTATACTTATTAAAATATTCAGGCGATGTACATGATGCGATTGCTATTCAAAACGGTGTCGCCCAAGGTTTATCTTCTGCCATTATGACCAACAACTTGCGCGAAGCCGAAGCTTTCTTATCGGTTGCCGGTTCAGATTGTGGAATTGCCAATGTCAACATCGGAACTTCTGGTGCGGAAATCGGCGGTGCTTTTGGTGGTGAAAAAGAAACCGGTGGCGGTCGCGAATCAGGTTCAGACGCTTGGAAAGTATACATGAGAAGACAAACCAATACGATCAATTATACAACCAGCTTGCCATTGGCACAAGGAATCAAATTTGATTTGTAATTTCAAGAATTAAGAGAATAGAAAACCCTGCAAAATAGAACTTTGCAGGGTTTTTATTTTTAATTTGACTCTGTTGAAGTTACTTTGTCTTCTTCACATACTGCGTCAAAATCACAATATGTTGTCCTTCGACTCTGCCTTCAATTTGTTCGGCATTGTCCCAAACCACTTTGATGTTGTGCACTGCAGCACCGCGTTTTGCGGTAAAATTTGCGCCTTTCACATCCAAATCTTTAATCAAAACTACTGAATCGCCATCGAATAAAAGATTGCCATTAGAATCTTTGTGAACGATTTTGCCTTCTTCGTCTTCGCCTTCACCTGTGGCTTTGGCCCATTCTAATGCCTCTTCATCCAAGTACATCATGTCGAGTAAATCATGGTTTTTTAATCTTGCCAACATGCGCCAAGAAACAATTTGCACCGGAAGATTTTCATTCCACATGCTGTCACTCAAACCGCGCCAATCATTTGGATTCATGGATTCAGGATTCTCTATTTGGTCTTTTAAATTTTTGGTAATTAAAACACAGTTTTCAGGAATATCTTCAGTTTTTGGTTCTACCAAATATACCACCAAGTTCTCATCGCTTCCGCTGATTTCACATATTGAACCGCTTCTGTCTTTCAATCTTTTTTCTGTAACAACACTCATTAGGATTAGCTTAAATTATTATTTATAGGTTAAAGGAAGCTCCGATAGTAAACACAAATTGGTTGTTGTAGTGTTCAAATCCGTTTACATCAGTATCATATCGGGCTAAAGGAGTATTGGCTTCAGCAAACATTCCGAAACCATTCGTAAAAAAATATCTGAAACCAAGATGCCCGCCAAAATTTCGCAAGCCTAAATCTAAACCGGGATAAACATCCATATTATCACTCAATTTAAAAACGTTACCAATATTGGCATTGAAACGCACTTTTAAATCGGCTCTGTCTTCAAAACGCGGCTTTTCACCGTTTATTTCATTGGCATTAAGCATATAACCGGCCACTATCCCAAAAGACATGTTTTCACCCATTCCAAAATCGGTGGAAATCCCAATTCCTGTTCCTCCATCTTGAAGCGTCATACCAACTTGTCCTTTTACATCTCCTTTTCCTTTAAAGGCTTGAGCATTGATAAAACCAACCGTGACTAATGCTACTAATGTGATTATTTTCTTCATGATTAATCTGTTTTGAATGCAAATATATAGGTTTAAGATTTACTATTTTTAGAATTAATTTGAAATCAATTCCTGCCTTTTTCGTTAAAATACAATTCGTTTAGCGGTTCACTTTGCCAAAATTGTTTGGTTTCAACATCCATAATCGTCAACGGTCCTTTAAAAGCAGCTCCGGTATCCACATTCCAAACGCAAGCTTTTTGAACGGGAATGGTTTCTCCTATTCGTGTTACGGGTGTGTGACCTATGTATATCTCATCATATAAAGTCAGCCTTCGCGGATACAACCAACTGTCTTTATGAATACTTTCATCAAGCGACAAAGCCGTTTCCCAAAGTGTTCTGTCCCAATAAAATAATTTAGGAAAATATTCAAAGTGAATGCCATTCATATTGGTAAAACCGGCATGGATAAACAACCTATTTTGTTCATCGTGATAATAATTTTGCAATGATTTCAAAAAAGTGATATGTTGTTTTTTTGCTGATTCAGTTACTTGCTGGTAGGCCAAAATAGTTGCTTCTCCTCCGTGTTTGAACCACATTTTTTCATCGAAATTCTTAGTATTGCCTTCTAGCCAATCTAACAATAACTCATCGTGATTGCCTTTGATAAAAATGCAGT
>JBDLVY010000102.1:0-4254 GCA_039804545.1 Bacteroidota bacterium
CATTTGAGCGGGTTTAATTCGTTTTAATATTGAACATATTAGTTGTTTTCAATCCATTTTCTGGCATTGACGAAAGCTTCAATCCAAGGTGAAACTTCGTCTTTTTTGTCACTTGGATAATGCGCCCAATTCCATGGGAAAGTAGAACGCTCAATGTGTGGCATCATCACTAAATGTCTTCCGGTAGCATCGCACATCATTGCCGTGTTGTAATCGGAACCGTTAGGATTGGCAGGATAACCTTCGTAAGCGTATTTGCCTACTATATTGTATTGACTTTCTTCATAAGGCAAATGAAATTTTCCTTCACCATGCGACACCCATACACCCAATGTTGTTCCGGCTAGTGTTCTTAGCATTACAGAATGGTTTTCCTGCACTTTTACTGAAGTAAATATGCTTTCGTGTTTATGGGAATCATTGTGCTTCATTTTGCCGTGAATTTCATGTTCCGGATTGATGACTTCTAACTCCATAAACAATTGGCAACCGTTACAAATACCAACAGATAAAGTGTCTTCTCTTTTGAAGAAGTTTTTCAAAGCATTATTCGCTTTTTCATTGTATTTGAATGCACCTGCCCACCCTTTTGCCGAACCTAAAACATCTGAATTTGAAAAACCACCCACAGCACCTATGAATTGTATTTCTTCTAAAGTTTCACGTCCTGAAATCAAATCGGTCATGTGAACGTCTTTTACATCAAATCCGGCTAAGTACATAGCATTCGCCATTTCGCGCTCGGAATTACTTCCTTTTTCACGGATAATTGCAGCTTTCGGACGTGGTTTTGTATTGTCAATTACCGGTTTTAATCCGGTGAAATGTGTTGGGAATTGATAGTTCAATGGTTGGTGAGCAAAATTCTCAAAACGCTCTAAAGCCTTTCCATTTCTACTTTGCTTTTGGTCGAGTAGGTAAGAGGTTTCGAACCAATCATCTCTTAAGGTTGAGATATCTAAAGTCCAAACGCCAAATTCTAAAGTAGCCTTCGATACCACTTCTCCTATTTTGAAGAATTCAATTCCGCTTAAAGCTTTTTCAAATGTGGCATCATCTTTCGCTTGCAATACCAATCCAATATTTTCTGCGAATAGGATTTTTACCAAATCTTTTTCTTCGAATGAAGAGAAATCTATTTTAGCGCCTAAATGATTATCGGCAAAACACATTTCCAATAGCGTTGTTATCAAACCTCCACTTCCGATGTCATGACCGGCCAAAATTTGTCGGTCTTTAATTAAATCTTGAATAGTATTAAACGCTTTTTTGAAGAAAGCGGCGTCTTTAATGGTTGGTGTTTCCGAACCAATCTTATTTTGGGTTTGGGCAAAAGAACTTCCGCCCAATTTAAATTCGTCCTGCGACAAATTGATATAATAAATGGAACCGCCATTTCTTTGTAGAACCGGTTCAACAACTTTAGTAATATTAGAACAATTTCCGGCCGCCGAAATAATCACCGTTCCCGGCGCAATCACTTCGTCATTCGGGTATTTTTGTTTCATCGAAAGCGAATCTTTTCCGGTGGGAATGTTGATGCCAAGTTCGATAGCGAAATCAGAACAAGCCTGAACTGCTTCGTACAAACGGGCATCTTCACCTTCATTTTTACAAGCCCACATCCAGTTGGCTGACAAGGAAACACTTTTTAAATTCTCTTTTAACGGCGCAAAAATAATATTCGATAAAGCTTCGGCAATGGCATTTCTACTTCCGGCTTTCGGGTCGATTAAGGCCGAAATAGGAGCGTGACCTATTGATGTTGCGATTCCTTCTTTACCATTGAAATCCAAAGCCATTACACCCACATTATTCAGCGGCAATTGCAATGGTCCGACACATTGTTGTTTGGCAACTCTTCCACCAACACAGCGGTCGACTTTATTGGTCAACCAATCTTTACAAGCCACCGCTTCGAGTTTCAAGACATCTCTTATGTAATCTTGAATATAATCGCTGTTATAGTCTAAATTGGCATAATTTATTGGGATGGTTTTATCCGCCATAATGGTTTTAGGCGAACTTCCGAACATGTCTTCTAAAGCAAAATCCATAGGTTTAGCACCACTTGTTTTACTTTCAAAAGTAAAGCGTTTGTTATCGGTAACATCACCAACCTGATACATTGGAGAACGTTCTCTGTCGGCAATGCGCTGTAAAGTATCAATGTCTTTTTGGCCAATCACCAATCCCATTCTTTCCTGAGATTCGTTGCCAATAATTTCTTTAGCAGATAATGTTGGATCACCTACAGGTAATTCGTCCAAATCAATCAAACCACCGGTTTCTTCTACCAATTCTGAAAGACAATTCAAATGTCCGCCTGCACCGTGATCATGAATAGAAACGATAGGATTGTTATCACTTTCGACTAAACCACGAATGGCGTTGGCTGCTCTTTTTTGCATTTCAGGATTCGAACGCTGAATAGCATTCAATTCAATTCCGGAACCAAAAGCACCAGTATCCGCTGAAGAAACTGCTGCACCACCCATTCCGATTCTGTAATTTTCTCCGCCAAGGATAACGATTTTATCTCCGGCAGTCGGTTTCTTTTTGATGGATTGGTCTAATTTTCCGTAGCCAATGCCACCCGCTTGCATGATTACTTTGTCGTAGCCGAGTTTACGATTTGTATTTGGCTCATCTTCAAATTCGGCTGCTTCTTGGTGTTCAAAAGTGAGGATAGAACCTGTAATCAGTGGCTGCCCGAATTTATTTCCAAAGTCAGAAGCACCATTAGAGGCTTTGATTAAGATATCCATTGGTGTTTGGTACAACCATTGTCGCTCGGACATGCCATTTTCCCACTCGCGATTGTTTTTTAAACGAGAATATGCGGTCATGTAAACGGCAGTTCCTGCTAAAGGTAACGAACCTTGACCACCGGCTAATCTATCGCGAATTTCGCCACCCGAACCGGTTGCGGCTCCATTGAAAGGCTCAACGGTAGTTGGAAAATTATGCGTTTCTGCTTTTAGTGAAATCACCGAATCAAATTCTTTGGTTTCGTAGAAATCAGGTTTGTCGGCACTTTTTGGTGCGAATTGCGTAACTCTTGGTCCTTTGACAAAAGCCACGTTATCTTTATAAGCCGAAACGATATCGTTTGGATTTTCTGCAGATGTTTTTTTGATGAGTTTGAATAAAGAAGTTTCTTTTTCCTCGCCGTCAATGACAAAAGTTCCGTTGAAGATTTTGTGACGACAGTGTTCCGAATTGGCTTGAGAAAAACCAAAAACTTCTGAATCGGTTAGTTTACGCCCGATTTTTTGGGCAACACCATTCAAGTAATCAACTTCTTCTGAGCTTAACGCTAAACCTTCTTGTTGGTTATAAGCGGCAATATCTTCAATTTCCAAAATCGGTTCCGGTTGGATGTTGATGGTGAAAATATCTTGGGTTAATTCGCTGTACTTTTGGGAAAGCATTGGGTCGAAGTCTGTAAAATCAGTTGAGACCTTTTCGAATTCTTCGATTCTAATGATGCCTTCAATACCCATGTTTTGGGTAATTTCAACGGCATTGGTGCTCCAAGGGGTTACCATAGCGGCGCGTGGACCAACAAAAAAATCCGTCAGGACGGATTTTTCTATTTGATGTGCGTTGCCAAAAAGCCAGTTTAATTTTGAGATGGTTTCTGCCGAAAGTTCGTTTTGCGTTTGCACGGCAAAAACAGTAGTACTTTCGTTTCCGAAGAAATGAATCATTGTGTTGTTATTTTAGTGTGTTGTTGTCTGTCTGCGGACAGGAATATAGGTGCAAATTTAGGCTAAAAAAACGAAACCAAAAATTGGTTTTGAAAAAATTAATCCTCTGGAAACACAATCGAATTGTAGGCACCTAAATCAAACACTCCATTGCGCGGATTTCCTAAAATATCATTCGGAATCCCAACATCTACTCCAAAGTTCTTGGCATCAGAATCGGCTCCGATGAATAATTTATTATTGTAAATATCCAAGAAATTCGGCGTACCGTTTTTAATGATTTCATTAACGTCATTAATAAAGGCATAATCAGGATTGTTGGTAAACTGATTGTTGGAGTTGTTGAATTTAATTTGGCATTTGCGGAAAATGGGTGCGGTCCAATTCGTGTCCGGACTGACGTCACTTTTGTCTAAAAACAATTCTATTTGATTAGAACCGAAAATGATGCAATTGTAAAAATTAGCTTGTTCCAAATCGAAAGCTACTTCTTGATTGGTTGTGTTGTCTGTATAATAATTATCAATTCTAACGGCCAGTT
>JBDLVY010000103.1:0-36147 GCA_039804545.1 Bacteroidota bacterium
GATGTTTGAAGAAAAAAATTCAGGTTCTAATCTTCCCGCGCAAATTGATATTTATGCCAAATATGGGTCGAGCTATGAGTTCTTGTTTTTGGCCAAAGGTGGCGGAAGTGCCAACAAGACGTTCTTATACCAAAAAACAAAATCGCTCTTAAATGAAAAATCGATGGATGAATTCATCCGCGAAAAAATAAAAGATTTAGGCACTTCTGCTTGTCCGCCGTATCACTTGGCTTTAGTGATTGGAGGCACTTCGGCTGAAGCCAACTTGGCCGCAGTTAAAAAAGCTTCAGCCGGTTATTATGATAATTTACCCACTTCCGGAAACATGTCGGGACAAGCGTTCCGCGATTTAGAATGGGAGAAAAAGGTATTGCAAATTTGCCAAGAAAGTGCCATCGGTGCTCAATTTGGCGGAAAATATTTTGCCCATGATGTGCGTGTCATTCGTTTGCCAAGACACGCGGCTTCTTGTCCGGTTGGATTAGGAGTTTCTTGTTCGGCTGATAGAAATATTAAAGCCAAAATTACGAAAGACGGTATTTATTTGGAACAATTGGAAACCAATCCGAAGCAGTTTTTACCGGCAACACCACCACATTTAGAAGCGCCGGTGGAAATCGATTTGAACCGACCGATGAGTGAAATCTTAGCGGAGTTGACTAAATATCCAATCAAAACCCGATTGAAATTAAACGGAACGGTAATCGTAGCTCGTGACATTGCTCATGCCAAAATCAAAGAATTACTCGATGCCGGAAAACCAATGCCGGAGTATTTTAAAAATCATCCTGTATATTATGCCGGACCTGCGAAAACACCGGAAGGCATGCCATCAGGAAGTTTTGGTCCAACGACTGCCGGAAGAATGGATGTTTATGTAGACGAATTCCAAAGTCATGGCGGAAGTATGGTGATGTTAGCGAAAGGCAACCGAAGTAAAGACGTTATGACTGCTTGTAATAAATATGGCGGATTCTATTTGGGTTCTGTTGGCGGACCTGCGGCTATTTTGGCTAAAGAAAATATACTTAAAGTAGAAGTAGTCGATTTTGAAGAATTAGGAATGGAAGCCGTTCGCAAAATCACTGTGAAAGATTTCCCGGCTTTTATAATAACCGATGATAAAGGGAATGATTTTTTCGCCAATTTATAATGATGCTATTTACAGAAACATTTAACGAGTTTTACAGTAAAGTAAAGGAAAGTTTAGCCGATGGAACGTTTGCCAAATTGACTTTTGCTAAAACCATAGGGAATACGCTATTGATGAATATTTATATCCGACCGATTCTTGAAGCGGAGGAATTACAATTGGAACTTAAATTCAAATTCCAACAAGAAGAAATCGTTGAGTTTTATTCGATAGATGGCGCTTTCGACAGATTGTTACCCTTTATTAATAATCCGTTTTCGTCGGTTATTTTATTTACCACCGAATTTGATTTGGTCTACAAACTCAACAAGAAAAAAACGGTCAGTATTACCGATCAACCCCCAACTTTTGGCAATGCGTCACCAATATTGATAGAGTATTTGGCGGCCAAAAAATAAAGAAATAGTTATCCATAAAAAAACCACAAAACTCAAAAGGATTTTGTGGTTTTTGTTTTAATCTGATTTTGATTAAATCACCATTTCCGGAATTTCTCCTTCGATAATTAAATCGGCTTCGGTGGACGCAATAATATGTTCAACAGAAACACCTGGAGCACGTTCTAAGAGTTTGAAACCTTTAGGAGTGATTTCCAATACGGCCAGTTCGGTTACGACCTTTTTCACACAACCCACACCGGTTAACGGTAAAGTACATTTTTTTAAAATTTTACTTTCTCCGGCTTTGTTGACGTGCATCATGGCCACGATGATGTTTTCTGCAGAAGCTACTAAATCCATAGCACCGCCCATTCCTTTGACCATTTTGCCCGGGATTTTCCAGTTGGCGATATCTCCGTTTTCGGCTACTTCCATAGCACCGAGTATGGTTAAATCTACTTTCTGACTACGGATCATTCCGAAACTAAAAGCCGAGTCAAAAAAACTCGCGCCGGGTAAAGTCGTGATGGTTTGTTTTCCCGCGTTAATGACATCGGCATCTTCTTCTCCTTCAAAAGGAAATGGTCCCATGCCCAACACACCGTTTTCAGATTGAAATTCTACTGAAATATCTGTTCGAACATAATTCGCCACTAAGGTTGGAATTCCGATGCCAAGGTTTACAAAGTATTGGTCTTTGACTTCTTGGGCTATTCTTTTTGCGATATCGTTTTTATCTAACATAATTTGATGATTTGAAAATTTGATAATTTGAAAATTAAGACTTCTTGCTTGAAGAGATAATTTTGGATAAAATCAAATTTATTGATTGTATTTCTTTAAATAATTCTTCACTTGGGTTTGGGTAAAATTCAGATTCTTTACATAAGGTCAACCAGTATTGAATTTCATCAGCTTCTTCCGCGGCAATTTTAAATTTATGAATAAATCTGCTTTGCTCTCAGCATTTTGAGCTTCTCTTATGTTGGCTCCAATAGATGTGCCACTTCTGAAAATTTGAGATGCCATTTCGAAACGATTACTTTGTCTGATTGTTTCTGCATAAGCAATAATCTTCAAAGCAAATTCAAAACTTAGATTTACAATTAAATTGTCTTTGTCGTTTCTCATCTTCAAATTTTCAAATTAACTCATTTTCAAATTTAACGTTGTCTAACAGTACGTTGCTCAATTCTCTTCTCAAATTTTTCGCCTTTAAAAATACGTTGTACCATAATGCCGGGAATGTGAATTTGGTTTGGGTCGAGTGTGCCAACCGGTACTAATTCTTCTACTTCGGCGATGGTGATTTTAGCTGCGCCGGCCATTGGTGCATTAAAGTTACGAGCGGTTCCTTTGAAAATCAGGTTTCCGGCTTCGTCACCTTTCCAGGCTTTTACGATGGAGAAATCGGCTTTGTAGGCTAGTTCCATGATGTGCATTTTGCCATTGAATTCGCGCACTTCTTTGCCTTCAGCGACTTCAGTTCCGTAACCTGCCGGTGTAAAGAATGCCGGAATTCCGGCTTGAGCCGCACGACATTTTTCGGCTAATGTGCCTTGTGGTGTTAGTTCAACATCCAATTCGCCTGAAAGCATTTGGCGTTCGAACTCGGCATTTTCTCCTACGTAAGAAGAGATCATTTTTTTGATTTGTCTTTTTTGGAGCAACAAGCCCAATCCGAAATCATCTACACCGGCATTGTTGGAAATACAAGTTAATCCTGTGGTTCCTTTTTGGACCAATTCGGCGATGCTGTTTTCGGGAATACCACATAGTCCGAAGCCACCCAGCATGATGGTCATATGGTCTTCGATGCCTTGCAGTGCTTCTTGTACAGAGTTTACTTTTTTGTTAATCATGATTGATTAGTGTGATTTGTTTGTGGTGTAAATTTAGGAATTTAATGGCGAATTGGGAAAATAAAAAACCTCATTTGTTTCTTAGCAAATGAGGTTTCATAGCCCCGATTGCAGTGGAAATCCTCGAAGAGATTGCAACGTAAAGCGGGAAATAGCTCCTAAAAATTATATCCCAAACTCATCCGGGTTTTGTTCTTCTTCTTCGGTTGGAACTGCGGTTGAATCGATTTCTGCTTTTGGTGCCGACCAGCAATCTACTTTGATAGCGAGGTTATCTGGTCTTTGGAATGGATCTTTGGAAATTTGCAGGTCTTTGTCTTCATAGCATTTCTTCATCATATAGCCCCAAATAGGCAATGCTGCCGTGGCACCTTGACCATAAGTAATGCCTTTGAAACGCGCCGATCGGTCTTCACAACCTACCCAAACTCCGGTTACTAAATTTGGCACCATCCCTATAAACCAACCGTCTGATTGGTTTTGGGAAGTTCCGGTTTTACCAGCAATAGGGTTGGTAAACATATAAGGATAACCTGTCCAACGGTTGTCACCGCTTCCGCCACCTTCAGTTCTTAAACGAACTCCTGAACCGCTTTCGGTTACGCCTTCGAGTAATTTGATTACGGCATAAGCAATGTCTTTATTCAATACATCGTGGGTATCAGGTACGGGTTCGTATAGGACAACGCCGTTTTTGTCTTCGATTCTGCTGATGAATTGTGGTTTGATGTAAACCCCTTGATTGGCAAACGTACTGTAAGCCGCCACCATATCTTCTACTGTAATTTCAACGGCACCTAAGGCGATTGATGGTTGTGCAGGAATTTCTGATTTTACCCCTAATTTTTTGGTTAAAGTCACCACAGCTTCGGGTCCGGTTTTATCAATTAATTTAGCAGAAACCGTATTGATTGATAAAGCCAAAGCGCGTTTTAAAGTGACCATGCCACGGTATTCGCGGTCGGAATTTTTGGGTTCCCAATCTTCGGTTACATTGTGTCTGCCTTTGTGAATCATAAACGGACTGTCGATGATAGAATCACATGGCGACATACCGAGTTGTTCAATGGCTGTGGCGTAAACAAACGGTTTGAATGTTGACCCTACTTGTCTCGCGCCTTGACCTACGTGGTCGTATTGGAAATATTTATAATCGATTCCGCCAACCCAAGCCTTGATGTGGCCGGTTTGTGGTTCCATCGACATTAATCCCGCTTGCAGGAAGTGTTTGTAATAACGGATGGAATCCATTGGGGTCATTAACGTATCGATTTCGCCTTTCCAGGAGAAGATTTTCATTTTGGTTTTGATGTCGAATGACGCTATGATTTCATCTTCGGTTTTGTCCATTTCTTTCATCACGCGCCAACGCTCGGAATTTTTCATGGCTTGGCTGATGATTCTTTTGGTTTCTTCAGGCGTAATGTTGATAAAAGGAGCATTTTTATTGTCTTTTTGTTGGGCGAAGAATTCCTGTTGCAGGTTTTTCATGTGTGCCGATACCGCTTCTTCCGCATGCTCCTGAATTTTAGAATCAATCGTGGTATAAATTTTCAGACCGTCACTGTAAATATCCCAATCGCTGCCATCGGGTCTTTTGTTTTCTTTGGCCCAGTTTTTCATGTATTCACGAAGGAATTCACGGAAATAAGTGGCTGTTCCTTCTTTGTGACTTTCGGGATGGAAATTTAAAACGATGGGTTTCACCGCCAATGTATCTCTAGATATTTTATTGAGAACTTTGTTTCTCACCATTTGGTCTAAAACGGTATTTCTTCTGTTTTTCACTTTTTCCAAACGACGCAATGGGTTGTATAGCGAAGGGTTTTTTAGCATTCCAACAAACATGGCTGCTTCGTCAATTGTTAAATCGCGCGGTTCTTTACCAAAATACACTTTAGAAGCCGAGCGAATCCCAACGGCAGTATTGACAAAATCGGCTTTGTTTAAGTACATGGCGATGATTTCGTTTTTGGTGTATTGGCGTTCCAATTTAACAGCGATAATCCATTCTTTTACTTTTTGAATGACACGAAAAAGTTTAAAACTAGAACCTTCTCCATGAAAAAGTAATTTGGCTAACTGTTGGGTTAGAGTGCTTGCTCCTCCATTGGCACCTAGTTTTAAGGCCGCTCCAAAAGTTCTTTTGGCATCAATTCCTGAATGCTCGTAAAAACGCTCATCTTCAGTTGCGACTAAGGCTTTTACCAAATGTGGTGGTAAGTCTTCGTATTTGATTGGGGTTCGATTTTCGTTGTAGAATTTTCCAATGGTTACACCATCAGAAGAAATGATTTCGGTGGCCAAATTGGATTCCGGATTTTCTAAGTCTTCAAAGGAAGGCATACTGCCAAAAAATCCCCATGAAGCCAAGAAGAAAAACAACACCATGGTTCCCAGGCCATAAAAGAATAACTTCCAAAATTTTCTTTGGTAGTATTTGATGTCTTTAACGGTTGTATTCGTTTTTTGTGCCATATTTTTATTCTGTAGATTCTATTCTGAAACCAACATCGGTTATTCCGGTTAGTGAAGGTACGCCTTCTATTTTTCCGGTTTGTCTTACTGCCTGCTTGAGGTGAATTTTATAAACTCCTTTTTGGGTAAAACTTACATTGTCTTTGTAAAACAATTTATTTTCTTTGATGTCTGTAAAACCATCACCAAGAAGTGTGCCATCGGGATTGGACATTTGGTATTCTAGAGTATCCACTTTTACTTGTCTGTTGGGATGTTCTAAGGAAACAATCAGAAACAAATTGTTGAACGGATAATCATCATTGTCTCTTACATTAACGTACAAATTGTATAGTTTTTTTGAGTCCAATTGCGGCAATTCAAAGGTTACAATGCTGTCTTTGTGCCATGCTGCCCCGACCGATTTATATTCGTCAAAAACTCTCTTTTCGTCGCAAGAAAATAAAAGTAAAGCGACTAAGAGCAGGACAAAACTATTTCTTAATCTTAGGTTCATTTTTATTCTCAGGGGTTGGTTTTTTATCCGCGCCAAAAGGTTTGCGCTTTTTATTTTTGTTGTTATTTCTTTTCTTATTTCTGGGTTGATCAAAACGAGTCAAACTCTCTTGTCCCATGGCGTTGTTGAAATCTTTTTCCGGTTCGGTTACAATTTCGACAGCAAAATCTTCCAACGAACTTACTTTTTTCCCTTGTTTGTTTTGCGCCACAATTTCTTTGACTTGCTCGATATTCAACACATGCCAGTTGGCGAAATTGTCAAAATAAGCAAACCACATCAAGCCTTTAAAAATATCTTGTTTTTGACAAACAGCATCACCTTTTTCGGTTTTTAGTTTGGTTTCAAAATCAGGGAAATCTTTTAGCGAATCCATGTAAGTGTCTAACTCATAGTTCAAACAGCATTTTAGTTTACCACATTGACCAGCTAATTTTTGAGGGTTCAAAGACAACTGTTGGTAACGAGCTGCTGAAGTATTCACACTTCTGAAATCAGTGAGCCAAGTTGAACAGCACAATTCTCTTCCGCAAGAACCAATGCCGCCCAAACGAGAAGCTTCCTGACGGAAACCTACTTGCTTCATCTCAATTCTGGTGCTGAATTCACGAGCGTAATCTTTGATTAACAAACGAAAATCGACACGATCATTCGCGGTGTAATAAAATGTGACTTTAGAACCATCACCTTGGAATTCGATATCGGAAATTTTCATTTCTAATTTGTGTGCAATAGCCAGTTCGCGGGCTTTTACTTTCATCGGCTCTTCTTTGTCACGAGAATCGCTCCAGATATCGATATCTTTTTGAGATGCTTTTCGGTAAACTTTGGGAATTTCAGGGCTGGTGTGATTGACCCCTTTTTTCTTCATTTGGATTTTAACCAATTCGCCGGTAAGGGTAACAATTCCGACATCGTGACCCGGTGAAGCTTCGGTTGCTACCACGTCACCAATGCTCAGTGTTAGTTTTTCGGTATTGCGGTAAAATTCTTTTCTACCGTTTTTAAAACGCACTTCAATACAGTCAAAAGGCGCTTCGCCATTGGGCAAACTCATATTGGAGAGCCAATCGAAAACGGTTAGTTTGTTGCAGCTATCGGTGCCGCAAGTCCCATTATTTTTGCATCCTTTTGGCGCACCGCCATCAGAAGTTGAACAACTTGTACAAGCCATAGTTTGGAGATATATATGTCGGTCGCGTCGTTATTCCAACGAAGCTACTTATCATAAACGTTAAAAGTGTAAAGATAGTATATTTAAATGTTAAAAAACAAAAGAGAAAGTAGCTTCGCTCAGTTCGTTTGCTTCGCAACCTCGTGTCCAAATTCCAAGCGCGTTTTAGCCCTAGAAATTTGGGATTTGGTATACTATAAAAGCTTATTTTATGCAATAATCTTAAACAATTTATCCGATAATCGAACACGGAATGGCACTTCAAAAGTGACTTTATCTCCTTTTTGTGCCGTTGGGTTTTCTTGGCCATTGACCAACATTTTTTCTAAAACCAAAGTTTCGTTACCGGTAGTTGGTCCGGAAATGATGATTTCGTCTCCCAGTTTTAATTCGTGGTTTTCTATAATGAAAAGCCCAACGGTGGCTTTGGTATAATAATGTTCCACTTTTCCGATCAGTACTTTTTTGACTTTGATTTTTTGCCTAATGTCGGTTGGTTTGGCAGTTGCCAAAGGAATTCCGCTCAGTTCACCCGAATGTTTGTATTTGAGATTTTCAGATTTTCCTTTTCGGAAGACTTTGTTGCCCACTTGTTTTCCGCTTCTCAATTTTACTTGTTCGGCTAATGGCAAATGGGAAATTTCCAGACATTCATTGGAACAACAATTTTCCATCGCCGCTTTACAATCGTCACATTGGATAAACAACAAATGGCAACCATCGTTGGCGCAATTGGTATGATTGTCGCACGGTTGGCCGCATTGGTGACATTGGGAAACGATATCGTCGGTGATTCTTTCGCCTAAGCGATGGTCAAATACAAAGTTCTTTCCTATGAATTTGCTTTCCAGATTTTCCTCTTTGATTTGCTTAGCATAATTGATAATACCGCCTTCTAATTGGAACACATTTTTAAACCCTTGGTGTTTGAAATAGGCAGAAGCTTTTTCGCAACGAATACCACCGGTACAATACATTACCAGATTTTTATCTTCTTTGAAATCTTTTAATTGTTCGTTGATGATGGGCAAACTTTCTCTAAAAGTTTCTACATCCGGCGTTATCGCGCCTTTAAAATGCCCGATTTCGCTTTCGTAGTGATTTCTGAAATCGACTACTATCGTGTTTGGATTTTCTAAAATTTTATTGAACTCGTTGGCTTTTAAGTGTACGCCAATATTGGTTACGTCAAAAGTTTCGTCGTTTAACCCATCAGCTACAATTTTGTCTCGAACTTTTACAGTCAATTTCAAAAATGAATGGTCATCATGTTCTACAGCCACATTTAAGCGGATGTTTTTCATGAATTCATAAACTTCTAAAGTTTCTCGGAAAGCTTCGAAATTTTCTGCCGGAACCGACATTTGCGCATTGATTCCTTCTTTGGCAACATACGTTCTGCCTAAAGCATCAAGTTGGTTCCATTGGATAAATAAATCGTCGCGAAATTTTTTGGGATCTTCAATTTTGGCGTACGCATAGAAAGACAAAGTCAGTCTTTGTTTGCCGGCTTGGTCAATCAACTCGGCTCTTTCTTCTGCGCTTAAGGTGTTATACAGTTGCATGCTATAAACTTTTAAGTGAGAAATAGGTGTATAAATTGGCTTCGCCCTGTTCGGCTTCGCCTCGAGTCTAAATGGAAGACTCGGGTGCAAATTTACATTTTTTTGGCAATAAAAAAACCCAAACAGTTTTTAGACCGGTTGGGTTTCTTTTTCATAGCATTCTTCCCCATTTTCATGGCATCTTGTTTAGTAGACGCAATTCACTAGAAAAGGTTGCGTGATGTTTTAAAAAAATATTTTTTTAGCAAAATTCAGCGTAAGCATCCTTAAGGTTTTCTGCAATTAATTCTGCCGGACGACCTTCGATATGGTGGCGTTCTAACATGTGCACCAGTTCGCCGTTTTTGAACAAAGCCATGCTTGGTGATGAGGGTGGAAAAGGAAACATTTCTGCTCTGGCAGCATCAACGGCTTCTTTGTCAACACCCGCGAAAACAGTAATTAGATGGTCTGGTTTTTTAGCGCCATCTAAACTCATTTTCGCGCCCGGGCGAGCATTTCTAGCCGCACAACCACAAACCGAATTAACAACTACAAGAGTTGTTCCTTCTGCTTTGATAGCGTTTTTAACGTCGACAGCTGTATATAATTCTTGAAAGCCAGCTTCTGAAAGTTCAGCGCGCATAGGCAATACCATTTCTTCTGGATACATAATATTTAAATTATCAAGTTATTGAATGGCAAAGTTACAAAGTTTTACAGTTGTCGAAGAATTAGAACTCATAAAGATTTGTTATCGTTTCATAACCCGAATTATAATCTGAAAATCCGTGAGCTTAAAGCTTTGATAAAAAGTCCTTTCGGGCATTTCCAAATGACTTGTAGATCTTCCCAAAAGGAGGTTTCTTCATCTAAAAATTTAAAGATGATTGTAGCATTTCCTTTTTTAAACATCGCTGAAAAGATACTTGAACCCAAATGGTTTTTTTGGTCCAAAATGTCTAAAAGTAACAAGTCGTAAAACCAGAATTTATCGGCTTTATGAAACTTGGTTAAGTTCTTTTCTTCGGATAGAAATTGAACCAGTGCTTTCGATTTTTTTGTAGTGTTTTTAAAAGTATAACCGGTACTGGCTTTTGTCCATCCGCCGGCTGAACCAATATTTAAAATATTTTTCGAATTGTGTTGCCAAAACGGATAACACGTCATTGGAATATTGCCTTGTTCTTTTTCTATGATTTCGTATTCGGTAATACCGAGTTTTTGGATGTAGTTTTTGATTTCGTTTTCGTATGCTGCCACCGACAATAAATCTTTGGAGAACAAAGTGTACTCTAATAAAGCTTCGGTTTTAGAAGTTGGTAACACATACATAAATCGCGTATTGCCTTTTTGTTCCACCGAAAAATCCATAAACGTAGCAAAATCGGGGTTAAAAACGGGTTCTTTACTTTTGATAAACCAACCGATAAAATGCTGGTGCAGAAAAGGATATTTGGTTTGGTTTTTAACCGGTACCGGATTGAAAATGGAGTTAAAAATTTGGTTACAAGTAAAACTTTCCGAATTGGTTTTTACCACACAATGATTCCCCAGTTCCTGAAAATCGATAACTTTTTGGTTGAGGAAAGAGATGTTTTCTTCTTTAGAAATCAGCTCGAAAACCCGATTATAAAAATCCAATCCTTTGACCATTTTATATTGGTATGGCTTTAGATTTAATTGTTTTTCAAAGTGTTCATTTTTAAACCAGGCTGCGTTCCATTTGGCGGAAGCCACTTCATCATACAAACCTTTATCATCCCAAAAACACCAAGTTCTGTCGTTGGTTTTTTTAGCATTTTCATCAATTAAAAGAATGTTTTTGTCTTTGAATTTTCCGGAAAGTACCATTTCATATACCGTCATTAAAGCGGATAAACCTGAGCCGGTAAAAATATAATGGTAGTGTTTCATTTGATTCACAATGAGAAGCCAACGGCCGTGTAATGTTCAAGAGCATTTATTGTTGTTTCAATACCCGAAGACAAATTTACCATAAAATTGTGGTTAATCAAATAAGTAATTCCACCTCAAAACAGGGATTATTTTTTCTTATAGAGTTACAAACCCAAGCAAGTATTGGACAGTAAATTTGACTTTATAAATTCTATTTTTAGACATATCTAAAAAAATATTTACCCAAATCAAATTTATACCTATTTTTGTTATAAATAAAAGTGTTATGAGTAAATCTTTAGAAGAAGTAAATGAGTCGGTTTCGACCCAAAATAAAACTACGGTTTTTAGAAAAATACTTGCCTTTTTCGGTCCGGCTTATTTGATAAGCGTAGGTTATATGGATCCGGGAAATTGGGCTACAGATATTGCTGGTGGAAGTCAGTTTGGTTATGCTTTGATTTGGGTGTTGCTGATGAGTAATATTATGGCTTTGTTGTTGCAAAGTTTAAGCGCGCGATTAGGCATTGTAACCCAAAGAGATTTGGCACAAGCTTCCCGAGAAACCTATTCGAAAGGAGTTAATTATGTGCTTTATTTTTTGGCCGAAATTGCGATTGCAGCTTGTGATTTGGCTGAGGTTTTAGGAATGGCGATTGGGTTGAATTTACTCTTTGGTATTTCGCTGATTGATGGAGTAATTATAACGGTTTTAGATACTTTCCTATTGCTTTTCCTAATCAATAAAGGGATTCGAAAAATGGAAGCTTTCATTATTGCTTTGGTAGCCATTATTGGCTTCTCTTTTGTGTTTGAAATGATTTTTGCCCAACCCGAAGTGGGAAGTGTTTTGAAAGGATTGATTCCGAGTTTGCCGAGCGAAGGCGCTTTGTATATTGCCATCGGGATTATTGGTGCCACGGTGATGCCACACAATTTATATTTGCATTCCTCATTGGTACAAACCCGAAAGTTTGACCGTGATGAAAAAGGCATCAAACAAGCTTTGAAATACAATTTTATCGATAGTACAATTGCTTTGAACCTGGCTTTCTTTGTAAATGCTGCGATTTTGATATTAGCGGCCACGACTTTTTATAAAAACGGTTTGTTTGAAGTTGCA
This sequence comes from Bacteroidota bacterium, assembly GCA_039804545.1. Taxonomy (GTDB): domain Bacteria; phylum Bacteroidota; class Bacteroidia; order Flavobacteriales; family Flavobacteriaceae; genus Flavobacterium. The sequence goes on from JBDLVY010000103.1 coordinate 12,110, forward strand.
GAAATCCAAGATGCTCATCGGTTGTTAGAACCTATGTTGGGCACACAATGGGCACCTATTTTGTTTGCGGTAGCTTTAATTGCAGCCGGACAAAGTTCAACGATAACAGGAACATTAGCCGGCCAAATTATTATGGAAGGGTATTTAAATTTGAGAATTCAGCCCTGGGTTCGAAGAATTATTACGCGTTTGATTGCAATAGTTCCGGCGGTGATTGTGATTTCTGTTTTTGGCGAAAGTGTTACCGGAAAAATGTTGATTTTAAGTCAGGTGATTTTGAGTTTGCAATTGGGTTTTGCGATTATTCCGTTAATTCATTTTGTGAGCGATAAGTCGAAGATGAAAGGTTTTCACATTAGCAAAGCGACTCAAATTGCGGCTTGGGTTATTGCTTTGATTATTGTTTCGTTGAATGTTAAACTGGTTTTTAATGAGATTCAAGGTTGGCTCAAAACTTCAGAAAATCCGATGGTTTTATGGATTACAGTTGTGCCATTAGCAATTGGGTTTTTGATACTGCTATTGTATATTGTTTTCAAACCTTTTGTTACCAAAGCTAAAGTCAAAATTGAAAATCATTCGCCACACCATTTGATATTAAAAATGGCCGACCACAAAATGGTCAATAAAAAGAATATAGCGGTTTCAGTAGACTTTTCTGCGGCTGATGAAAAGGCATTGAATCATGCTTTCAGTTTGGGTGGAAAAGAAGCAAACTATACTTTGATACACGTTGTAGAAACTGTAGGAGCAATGATTTATGGCGCTACTGTTAGCGATCACGAAACCTCTATTGATGAAAAATTACTGTTAGAATATTACCAGCTTTTAAGCGAAAAAGGCTTTCATATTGACACCAAATTAGGCTTTGGAAAACCAGGTAAAATTATTTCGAAAATCATCAACGAAGGCGACTATGATTTGTTGATTATGGGAACACACGGGCATACCGGATTTAAAGATTTGATTTTCGGAACAACGGTTGACCAAGTTCGTCACGGAATTAAAATTCCATTATATATTATAAAAAATTAAAGGATGACACTTTCAGAAGAGAATTATTTAAAGACCATTTATCACATTATTTCTGCCTCAGGCGTTGAAGTGAGTACCAATGCCATTGCAGAAAAAATGGAAACCAAAGCGTCATCAGTAACCGATATGTTAAAGAAATTGGCGGAAAAAGAACTCATCGATTATAAAAAATACAAAGGGGTTTCGCTTACCAATAAAGGTAATTTAGCCGCAAAAATGATCGTGAGAAAACACCGTTTGTGGGAGTTTTTTTTGGTAGATAAATTACAGTTTCCTTGGGATGAAGTGCATGATATTGCCGAACAATTGGAACACATCAAATCGGAGAAGTTAATTAACAAATTGGATGATTTTTTAGGCAATCCAACCGAAGATCCTCATGGCGACCCGATTCCGGATGTGAATGGAAAGATTACCAAAGTAGAAAAATTACTCCTTTCGGAATTGAAGGTCAATCAAACCGGAATTTGTGTGGGTGTAAAAGATTCTTCTGCGGAGTTTTTGAAGTATTTGGACAAGAATAAAATTGCTTTGGGCGTTACCATCAAAGTGAATTCGATAGAAGATTTTGATTTGTCTTTGACCGTCAATGTGGCCGGGAAAGATTTGTTGATTTCAAATAAAATAGCCGGCAATCTTTTTGTGAAAGTGGGTTAATGACAAGCACAATCGTCTTTGTCACAACCTTTTTTAGTCTTTTTTTTACCGATAAATTTTTGGGCTAAAAAACCAATGGCAATTCCCAATGCTACATAAACCAAAATTTCCTGAATATTCATTTTATTTCAACATTTGATACGCCAAAAGCGCAGTTAAATAAGCAAAGCCACTCATAAAAGCCAATTGTATTAATGGCCATTTCCAACTATTGGTTTCCTTTTTTACAATCGCCAAAGTACTGATGCATTGCATCGCGAAAGCATAAAATAACAGCAACGAAACTCCGGTGGCTAAGTTGAAAACCTTTTTACCGTCATCGTGCACTTCTGCATTCATACGGTTTTTGATAGTGGTTTCTTCATCACCGTGACTTCCTACACTGTAAATCGTGGCTAGGGTTCCCACAAAAACTTCACGAGCGGCAAACGAACTCACTACAGCAATTCCGATTTTCCAATCATAGCCCAAAGGTCTAATCACCGGTTCAATAGATTTTCCCATGATACCTATATAGGAATGCTCTAATTTATGAGAACTGATTTGGTCGTTTAGGTATTCTAAATCATCCAATCGGTTTTCCATTTTAACCTTTTTGACGACTATGCTTTCGGCATTGTCAAATCCTTTTTTCGGACCGTGTGAGCCTAAAAACCACAAGATAACGGATAAGGCCAAAATAATTTTTCCAGCACCAAAGACAAATGATTTGGTTTTTTCAATCACATTAATGGCTACATTTTTGAAGAGTGGCAGTTTGTAATTGGGCATTTCTACCACAAAGTAAGATTTGGTTTTTAGCTTTAAAATTTTATTCAAAAGATACGCAGAGAAAATGGCCATCCCAAATCCTAAAAGATACAAAACCATTAAAGTTGCCCCTTGCAAACTAAAAACACCAAGCAATCTTTTTTCGGGAATAATGAGTGAAATTAATATGGCATAAACCGGTAAGCGCGCGGAGCAAGTGATAAATGGCGTGACCAAAATAGTAATCAATCGCTCTTTCCAGTTTTCAATGTTTCGCGCACTCATAATCGCCGGAATAGCACAAGCCGTTCCCGAAATTAAAGGCACGACACTTTTACCCGAAAGCCCATAACGGCGCATGATTTTGTCCATCAAAAAGACCACTCGACTCATATATCCGCTTTCTTCGAGCATTGAAATAAAAAGAAAGAGGAAGGCAATTTGCGGAATAAAAATTACTATTCCACCAATTCCGGGAATGATACCTTCGCTGATTAAATTGGTAAATTCTCCTGCGGGAAGATTGTTTCTAGTATAGTTGGCCAAATTGGCAAAAGTACTGTCAATATATTCCATCGGAACACTTGACCAATCAAAAATCGATTGAAAAATGAGCAGTAAAACGCCAAAGAAAATAACGTAACCAAAAATCTTATGCGTTAAAACTTTGTCTAATTTAGACCTCAAATCATAAGCGTTTGCGGAATTAATTTGCTGGCCTATTTTCAGGGTATCATTGATAAACTGATAGCGTTTTATGGTTTCTTTTTGCTGCAAACGTTTTAAGTCGGAATGCGATTTGGCAAAAGAACTTTGGACTTCCTTTCGTTCCAAATTCAAGAAATTCACATCTTGTGTAATGACCAACCAAAGTTTGTACAACAACTGATTGGGGAAAGCACTTCGTAATTTGTCAAAATAATCAACATCAATACTCGAAGCATTCAAACAAGGTTCGGTTGAAAGATTTTTATAATCGACTATGGTGTTTTTCAGTTCGTCTATGCCAATGCCTTTTCGAGTACTGACCAAAACGATTTTGGTTTTTAATTGTTCTTCCAAATAAGGTAAGTCAAGGGTGATGCCTTTTGCTTTCATTCGGTCAGACATATTGATGACCAAAATGGTTGGAATTTCCAAGTCTTTGATTTGGGTGAAAAGTAAAAGATTTCTTTTCAGATTCTCCACATCGGTCACAACTATAGCAACATCAGGAAAAAGTTTGTCGTTTTTGTTGAGCAATAATTCAATGACTACATTTTCATCAATCGAACTGGCATTTAAGCTGTAAGTTCCGGGTAAGTCAAGAATATTGGCCTTGATATTGTTGGGTAATTTGCAGAAGCCGAGTTTTTTTTCAACAGTAATACCGGGATAATTGCCCACTTGTTGGTTCAATCCTGTGAGTTGATTGAAGACCGAAGTTTTTCCGGTGTTTGGGTTTCCAATAAGTGCTACGGTGATGTTTTGAATACTCATTTTTGATTATTTCTCACGGATTTCAACTTCAATTTCATGAGCCGTTTCTTTTCTGATGGCCAAATGAGAACCATTATTTACATTCAAATAAATAGGATCACCAAGCGGTGCAATCTGAATAATTTCTATATCATTGTTTGGCAAACAACCCATTTCTAAAAGTTTGAGCGGGATTTTATCCAAATCAACATAAGTGATTACGGCTTTGTCGCCTATTTTTAATAAATCAACGGTAGTTTTCAATGCTTATTTAGATTGAATTAAGATTACAAAAGTAGGGATAAAAAAAGAATATCGAATGATAATTGTCAGTTTAACTAATTTTTATCGTCTTCCAATAACCACTTGATATCCTCGATGAGTTTTTGAACATCTTCCATTTTTGTTCCATCATAAAAACCACGAACATGTCTGTCGGCATCCACGAGAACAAAATTTTCTGTGTGCACCATATCATAAAGTTCTTCCGGTTTGCCTAATTTAACAGCCAAATACGACTTTCGGGCCATGCGGTAAATGTCTTTTTTATCACCGGTTACCAAGTTCCATTTGGTGTCGATTACGCCTTTTTCCAGTGCATATTTTTTCAAAACCGGAACACTGTCTATCTCCGGAGTTACAGTGTGGGAAAGTATCATGACTTTCGGATTGTTTAAAAAAGCTTTTTGAACCTCAATCATGTTTTTACTCATTATAGGACAAATAGAGCCACAAGTGGTAAAGAAAAAATCGGCCACATATATTTTGCCTTCATAATTTTTCTGGGTAATCGTTTCTCCATTTTGATTGGTAAATGAAAAGTCGGCTATGGTATGATATTTTTCAATATATTGCACCGTACTGTCTACTAATTCCGGATTGACATCGGCAGGATTGTATATTGGCAATGTCTTTCCCGGTTTCAAGACATTGTAAAACAATGAAACCGTGATAATAGAAAAAAGGAGGAAAGCGCCAATAAATAGTCTGTATTTTTTGATTAAAGCCAGCATTTTGTATTTTTTTTCAAAAGTACAAAAGCTAACCCAACCTTTGTAATTTTTAAAGCCCAATCAAGACATATATTTTTGTTAAAAATATAGTCGTGACGATGATAATAAATAAATTTGTGAGAACTAACTAATCGTAATCTTTATGAAAATAAATTCCTTTCCAAAAATTTGGTTGACTGCCGTTTTACTGGTAGTAACATTGCCAACCCAAGCACAACAAAAAAAACCGGGGATTGATTTGTCTTTAATGGATAAAACCGTCAAACCTAATGATAACTTCTTCAATTTTGTAAACGGGACATGGGTTAAAAATACCGAAATTCCGGCCGATAGAACCCGTTGGGGAAGTTTTGATGAATTGCGTCAAAAAACAGATATGGATGCCTTGGCTATCCTTAATGAAGCTTCCCAAAATCCAGTATATAAATCAAATACAGACCAAGGGAAAGCAGTCAATCTTTACAAATCCATTATGGATACTGTTGCCAGAAACAAAGCTGGCATTGCTCCTTTAAAACCTTATCTTGATAAAATTAATAAGGTACAAAATGTAGCCGATTTGCAGAAATTGATGATTGAAATGGCCTCCAAAGGTGGCATAGGATTTTTTGGCGTTGGCGTTGGCACCGATGCCAAAAACAGTAATAGAAACGTGGTGAATGTTGGTCCGGGTTCTTTAGGATTACCTGACAGAGATTATTATGTTTCCGATGACGCGGATTCTAGAGATAAAAGAGGTAAATATGTAGACCACGTAGCGCGCATGTTGGGCTTATTGGGAGAAAAGTCTGAAACGGCCAAAATGAATGCCCAAAAAATATTACAACTTGAAATTGACATGTCAAAGCCTAGGTTAGACAGAGTAGAAAGAAGAGACCGAAGAAAAACATACAACCCAATGACTGTAGCCGATTTACAAAAGTTGACACCAGCCATCAATTGGGAAGGTTATATCACCGGAATTGGTTTGCCAAAGGTAGATTCGGTAATTGTGTCTCAACCAAGATATATGGAAGCATTGCAAGGGCTATTTGTTCAAAATAAAGTTGAAGACTGGAAAGCCTATATGCGATGGACTTTATTGAATGATGCGGCGAGTAAATTATCGACAAGCATTGAAAAAGCCAATTGGGATTTTTACAGTAAAACATTAAGTGGCGCTATCAAACAAAGACCATTGGATGAAAGAGCGCTTCAGGTAGTTAATGGTGCTACAGGGGAAGCATTAGGCAAATTGTATGTGGATAAAATGTTTCCTGAAAAGGCCAAACAAAAAGCTACAGAAATGATCAAATATGTCATTAAAGCGTATGAAAAACGCATTCTGACCCTGACTTGGATGTCTACGGAAACCAAAGCCAAAGCCATTGAAAAGTTAAATAACATGACCATCAAAATTGGTTATCCTGACAAATGGAAAGATTATTCGGCCTTAACCATTAAAAGTCCGGCCGAAGGCGGAACGTATTATGACAACACCATGAGCATCTCAAATTGGAGTTTTAAAAGAAATATAGACAAGTTGGCCAAACCGGTCGACAAAACCGAATGGGGTATGTCACCACAAACGGTAAATGCCTACTATAATCCATCAAATAATGAGATTGTTTTTCCCGCAGCAATTTTGCAACCACCATTTTATGATTATAACGCAGATGAAGCTGTAAATTACGGCGGTATAGGAGCGGTTATTGGTCATGAGATTTCTCATGGTTTTGACGATTCGGGCTCAAGATACAATGCCGAAGGGAATTTAGTAAATTGGTGGACAGAGGAAGATTTAAAACAATTTACAGTTTTAGGAACTGATTTGGCCAATCAATACTCGGCTTTAGAACCACTGCCGGGAATTAAAGTGGACGGAAAATTTACTTTAGGGGAAAACATAGGAGATTTAGGCGGAATCAATGCAGCTTATGACGGTTTACAATTGTATTTAAAAATGCAAGGCAATCCGGGATTGATTGACGGTTACACTCCTGAGCAACGTTTGTTTATTTCTTGGGCGACTATTTGGAGAAGTAAAATGCGTGACGAAGCCATCAAAAACCAAGTAAAAACAGACCCACACACACCGGGAATGTACAGGGCTTATGTGCCTTTATTAAATTTGGAAACCTTCCACAAAGCTTTCGATATCAAACCAGGAGATGGGATGTATCTTGAACCGGAAAAAAGGGTCAAAATTTGGTAGAATAAATCAAAACCTCAAGTTAAGCTTGGGGTTTTTTTATGCTTTTGAGTAAACCGATAACACTAACAATAGCCCAAGTTCCCTCAAGGATGATGAACGGCCAAAAGCCAATTAGTATAGAGGCAAAACAAGCAATGCTTGCACCAATTATATTCATGACATAATACAAAATACCTTCCTTCTTAATCCAAGAAAAGATATTCAAAAAATAGGCAAAAAGAATTAATCCAACTCCAATGGTTCCGATGAGATCATTGGTATTCATAAGGTCTTATTTTGAAATTCGTAACCCAAAACGTTTTCAATCTTATCACTTAAAATCGTTTTGCCGACAGAAGGGTTATTTTCGTCAAACTCAGGCAAAGCTAATCCTAAGGCTATTGCTTTTTGTGTGTAATAGTTTTTTCGTGTTGGGTGAAATGGCGCTACAGCATTAAAAGTTTCTCCAAAACAATCATGTTCAATGATACTTTCAATAATGCTAATACAATCCGTTTGATGAATCAAGTTAATCGGACCATTGGGATTTTCCAAGTGTTGTCTTCCCGCCAAAAAGCGAATCGGATGTCGGTCTTCACCAATCAATCCGCCAAAGCGAATAACATTAGTTTTAAAGTTTGGATTGTTTTGCAAAAGTTGTTCGGTTTTCCATAATTGTTTACCGCTTTCGGAATCAGGTTGTGGTTTGGTTTCTTCGGTGATGACAGAATTGTCATCGGCATAAACCGAAGTCGAACTTACAAAAAGTATTTTTTGAATCCCAACGTTTTCAACAACTGAAATAAGATGCTGTATTTTGGCCACAAAATTTTCGGGAGAATTCCCTCTTAGTTTAGGCGGAATGTCAATGATTAAAATTTCAGAATCAGAGAGAAAAGAACCAATATCTCCGCTTATTCCCTCTTCAGATAAAGCGATTTGAAAAGCGTCAATTCCGGCATTTTGCAAGAGTGAAATTTTCTCCGATGAAGTAGTCGAACCTTTCACCGAAAATCCTTTTATTACTAATGATTTAGCCAAAGGCAATCCCAGCCATCCGCAACCTAAAATGCTGATATTTTTCATCGTTTTACACTATCAACAGCTACAGACAAACTATCCCTTTTTAAGGATAAGTCATTCGAAATAGGTTTGTTATTGTTTTCCAAAAAGGCAGAAGCTTTAATTTTTTGACGAACAATTACCGCATCATTTAAGACAAAAGGCGTTGGAATCATCCAAGATTTTCTTTTGGCCATCGAAAATAGCGGATTGGTCAGTAAATCAAAAGAGCTTTCGACCAAGTTCAAATCTAATTTTTGGGTAACCGGAATCGAAAATTCTATTTCTAAAGGCGTATTATCGATTACATAATAACTCAATAATTTGCCACCAATTTTACCCGAAATATTGCTTTTAAAATCAATCGCTTTTACTCCATTGGCTCTAAAATTATTAATGGTAATATCATGGTTATTAAAAATGTCATACCGATTTACTTTTCGGTTGGACGTAATTTTAATACGATACAGGTGTTGGTTTCCTTTTACAGTATCACGTAAAAATTCGATTGTTGGTTGGGCAATATTTTTAAGAGGTGCCGTAGCCATAAAGGTAAATTCTGACCCGTATTTGCTATATAATTTATTAATGTTTAAAGGTGTGCCGCTTTTCGGATTGTCTCCCAAATAGCCTTTTGTCCATTCGTCTAAATTCACATCATAAGTAGTCCAATGTGCTTTGTTTTGATCGGCATCTAAAATATAAACCAAGCTGTTGGGTTTGGCTTTCCCATAAGTATAACCCGAACCTTGATGGGCTTTAATCAACAATCCTATCGACAATAAAAAGAAGGCTAACGCCCAAAGTTTTTTTCGTGGAAACGAACCAAAAACCGGCAACAATAAGGTAAAGGTCAAAACGGTTAAGATGGCGCTGCCAAACAAGACCTTAAGCCCTAAACCAACTGGGAATATTTGAATAAAAGGCACTATAATAATCAAAGTTGGAAGGCTCAAAATCATATTGATAAACCAATTTGATTTTTGTGTCAATACAAAAATACCCAGCATCAAAGCGCTCGAAAGCACCGGAATAATCATAAATCCGGCTCCGGGTAATTTTAAGGCGATACCGATATTAAGGAGTAACCAAACAAATAAAGGCGCAATCATTTGATTCATTTCGGGATTGCGTTTGCTGTTGTTTTGGTAAAACAAAAAACAAATGGCTAAAGCCAAACTTACAAAGGCATAAAGGTAATCATGTCCGTTATAGGTAAATCCTTGGAGAATGTCCTGGTATTCGGGATAAAAATTGAGGAATAATTTCCAGCCAACATAGGTCAACAAACCAGCCGTAAATAGCGAACCCAAAAGCGGAATAAATCCTTTAATGATTTCGTCTATCCTCAAAACATGTTTGCCCATCCCAATAAACATGAATAACAAAACCAATCCAAATCCGATAATGAGTATGGGTACAATCCATCCAAAAGGATAACTCCAAAACCCGAAAGGAACACTAAAATAGACATTGTCTTCAGTTGAATTGAGGTTTTTTAAATCGGCATTCGCAAAATGATTCAGCAACGGATACAAATAAGTGCCTTGATGCGCCAAAGTTTTTGGGTCTAAATGCTCAAATTTATCCTGAGCAGTATGATAATTATAATGCCCGTCAATAAACGCAAAATTGAAGCCTTGAATTTTTCCTTCTTCTCTAAAAACCGTTAAGTCGGTATCGTTAGGGAGCATTTTGTAAACGCTGTACAGGAGTGAATTTGAAACCGGATATTGCGAACCGCCATTACTAAAAGCCTCCACCATTTTGGCATTGCCTTTATTGGTTTCCATCAGCATATAACTCGGTCCCGAACTTCCTCTGGCTTCAAAGTTTAAGACCAAACCCACTTCTTTAGCCCATTGGTGTTGACTTACAAAAAGTGCAGCGCCATTCAGCCCCAATTCTTCCGCATCACTAAACAGGATGATGATGTCGTTTTTGTGAGCAGTTTTGTTGTGCAAAAAAGCCCGAACACTTTCTATTATTGTTGCCACGCCCGCAGCATCATCGCTGGCACCATGCGAAAATGAATGTGGCGCACTGTCGTAATGGGATAGCAGCAATAAAGATTTAGAATTGGCCGTGCCTTTTATTTTGGCTAAAATATTTTTCGATTTGACCAAAGTTCCTTTTTCAGTCATCGTAAATCCTTCCTGAAAACTCGTTTGTAATCCTAGGTTTTGCAATTCTTTCTGCAAATAAAGGGCAACTGTTTCATGGTTTTTGGAGCCGACATAATGGGGTTTTGCCGACATGGTTTTGACTGTCTGCAAAGCTCTTTGGGTAGAAAATTCAGAAAGTGGCGCTTCTGTTTGGTCGTAACTTTGGGGCATCATAAAGTAAAATACACCCGAAATAACAGCCACAATAAACAAAAAGCTTACTAATGTGGGTTGGTTGTTTTTCATTGTTGGTCAGTTGTTTGTTCCGATAAGAATCACAAATTCAAGCGGTTTATCTTTCTTCAACAGGGTAAATTTACTAAATATCTTTTTTAACCAACACATAAAAATCATTGTCTAAAATCATATAGCCTTGATCGTAAACAAAATAATAAGTATTCCCCGACTTGGTGCGCATGAGATTGGTTATAAAATCAAAATCAAAACCCTTACTCAACAGCCTAATTTTTGTCGTTTTTGTTTTTCCTTCCCCATTCAATTCCGAGAGAATACGGTAGTTTTTGCGCAATTTATTGTTGGTATTGCGCATGTAATTGTTAATGTCTTTGTTGATTTTGTTGTTAAAGGCGTTTCGGCAACCATCGCTGCAGAACTTTTTGTCTTCGCGGCCTACAATCTTATCGCCACATTCTAAACAGGTTTTGTCCATAACTATTTTTATTACAAATTAATCTTTTTCCAGCTGCAGTGATAAAAGGTTGGAGCGAATGGCTTGGGCATTTTTGGCTGCCGTTTTCCTGCTTTCCGTTCTATCTTTTATGTCTGTTAGACATAAAAGGATGCCACTGCAATCAGGGCTACCCCGAAACTTTGGGAGGGATTTTTTTTGTGTTTTGGACCGTTTAATTTCAGTCAAATATAAGAAAAGTTTTCTATTTACAAACGGGCACAAGCAATTACAACCGAAAGTAAACGGTAAGAAACCGACTAATTTTTTTCAACTGCCGCAACTTTGCCTCGTCGGAAACCAACAACAGTTAGATGACAAGCAGTAATTCACCATAACAATAACTTTTAAATTTTAAACGCCATGAATGCCATGAAAAACAGAGTACAGTTAATCGGACACGTAGGACAAGAGCCAGAAGTAAAAACCTTTGACGGAGGTAAAAAAGTAGCCAATATTACAATTGCTACCAATGATTACTACATCAATGACAAAGGAGAAAAAATTGAAAACACCGAATGGCACCGAGTAACCGCTTGGGGCAAAACGGCAGAAATTATCGAAAAGTATGTCACTAAAGGCAAAGAAATCGCCATCGATGGAAAACTTACCCACAGAAGTTATGACGACAAAGATGGTACCAAACGTTACGTTACCGAAGTGGTAGTCAATGACCTTTTATTGCTTGGTAAATAAAAAGCGTTTCCTGAAGTTCCTCATTCCATACATTGGAATGGGGAAACTCAAAGGGATATCCTTTTTTTGCAATTAAATTGTCTTGAATCTCAAAGTGTTGAATATTCGTTTGGCAAAGCCTAGACAGAGAAATACGGAGAAGATATTTTGGTAGTTTTGAACGCCTTTTAAAATAATGATCCGCTATTTAGAAGCGGCAAGGTGGGAACTTTGCCGTTTTATTTATTTGCTAAAAAATCAAATTAAAATTTAAAATGAGTAACCTTTAAAAGCAATTGACTCCTAATAAGTTTAGCTTCTATATTAAGTTCCTGATAAGCCTATTTTATTTCGAATTCATTAATTCCTGCAGTATAGAAATAAATTCACCAACATGATAGCCGTCAACTAATCCGTGGTGAACATGGATTGAAACGGCCATGGTTTTTTTACCGTTTTCTTCAACCATTTTCCCATACGAAATTTTGGGACAACTGTCAGGCCAAGTAAAACTTCTGGCATGAGAATAAGATGTAAAATCAACCCAAGGTAAAGCTGAAAAATGAATTAAATTAATTTCAAAATCACGAGTGATTAATCCGGTAGTATTTTGAATCCTGTCAATTTCTTTACGGGTAATTTCAGCAAAAACCTTCAAATCGTTGTCGTATTGTATTAACGAAAATCCAAATGTTTTATCATCGCGCAAAATCGTAGCTGAAGCATCAATTTGGTCAAAAATATAGACTTCATTATCAATAATTCGGTACCGAAAATTCTCCACGGCATTAACAGCGTCTAAAGTTTTGTGCAAATAATAAGTAAAGAAGGAAACACCTAATTCCTTAGCTTTTGCATAGGCTTTGGTACAATCAATTCTGGTAGTTATCCCAAAGAAAGGCTCTTCCATTTGCTTGAAAAATAGAAAATGCTCTTTTCTGTTCCAAGTATCGAGGTTTAATTTTTGCTTCATTGATGAAGATTATCAGTTCCACAGACCTACAGATTTTAATTATAATAATCTGCCAATCTGCGGTGATGTTATTTTATTAAAATAGGCAGGATATCGGTAATTTTTTCTAACGCTTTGAAGTTAGGATGCTCAACATTATGGCTTATTTTTTCATGTTCCCAAGTCGTATGAAACGGAATATGAACGGCATGACCTCCAATGTTCAATACCGGTAAAACATCTGATTTCAAAGAATTCCCAATCATAAAAAACTCTTCAGCTTTGATTTCCAAACGCTTTAGCAAATCTTCATAATCCTTCTCTTTTTTGTCCGACATCACTTCAATATGGTGAAAATAATGTCCCAAACCGGAATTGTGTAGCTTTCTTCTTTGGTCTAATAAATCGCCTTTGGTAGCCACGACCAACTTATATTTTCCGTTCAAAGCGGCCAAAGTTTCTTCTACACCATCTAATAATTCGATGGGCTTTTGAAGTAATTCTTTGCCGTAATCGGTAATCTTTTCAATAGTTTCGATGGAAATAGTGTTGTTCGAAATCTTCATCGCCGCTTCAATCATCGAAAGGATATAACCTTTAATGCCATAGCCGTAGAGTTCTAAATTGGCGATTTCTGTTTTAAACAACTCCTGAGACAAACCCTGATGCGACAAATAATCGCTCATTAAAGCACAGAATTTCTCTTCCGTTTCCTGAAAATAGGGTTCGTTGATAAACAAAGTATCATCGGCATCGAAAGCGATTACTTTTAGGTTCATATAAAATATTTTAAACACAAATTAACACAGATTATAATTTGTGAAAATCTTTGAAATTTGTGTTTATTTAACTAATCAAAGCACCATTAACCACACCATCGGCATCCGGATTGACAAATACCAGTTTACCTTCTTTGTCATTGGTCATCAAAATCATTCCTTGACTTTCTACACCACGCAAAGCTCTTGGAGCTAAATTTACCAGAACAGTTACTCTTTTTCCAACGACTTCTTCTGGTGAAAAATGCTCAGCAATTCCGGAAACTATTGTACGAATGTCAATTCCGGTATCGACTTTTAGCACCAATAACTTATTGGCTTTCGGCATTTTTTCAGCTTCTAAAATCGTTCCCACTCGCAAATCTAATTTGGAGAAATCTTCAAAAGTAGCAGTTGGTTTTTGTGGTTCGGTTACTTGGTTTTCCATAACATTCGCTTTTTTGGTGGCTTCGAGTTTGTCTATTTGTTTTTGGATTTCGCCCTCTTCTATTTGGGCAAACAAGATTTCAGCTTCCCCAATTTGGTGTCCGGCCGGAATCAAATCTGAAGTATTGGAAACTGTATTCCAACCCAATTGATTTACGTTTAAAATCTTTGACAATTTTGAAGCCGTAAAAGGTAAAAATGGCTCAGCCAAAACACTCAAAGCTGCTGCAATTTGAAGGGCAACATACATTTGGGTTTGCACGCGTTCCGGATTGGTTTTTACCATTTTCCAAGGTTCTTCGTCGGCTAAATATTTATTTCCTAAACGCGCCACATTCATCAATTCGCCTTGTGCTTCTCTGAAACGGTAACGCTCAATAGAACTCGAAATCACCGCAGGATAAGCTTTTAATTCAGCCAAGGTTTGTTCGTCAACCTCACTAAATTCATTCGGCGACGGAACATTGCCGTTGTAATATTTATTGGTCAACACAACCACACGGTTGATAAAGTTGCCAAAAATAGCGGCCAATTCATTATTATTTCTTGCCTGAAAATCTTTCCAGGTAAAGTCGTTGTCTTTGGTTTCAGGAGCATTTGCGGTTAAAGCATAACGCAATACATCTTGCTTCTCTGGGAAATCGATGAGGTATTCGTGCAGCCAAACCGCCCAGTTTTTAGAAGTAGAAAGTTTGTTGCCTTCCAAATTCAAAAACTCGTTTGCTGGAACATTATCGGGTAAAATAAAAGAGCCTTCAGCTTTTAACATCGCCGGGAAAATGATACAGTGGAAAACGATATTGTCTTTTCCGATGAAATGAACCAATTTGGTATCGGCTGATTTCCAATAATCCTCCCAGTTTTTGCCTTCACGAGCTGCCCATTCTTTGGTAGCAGAGATGTAGCCAATTGGAGCATCAAACCAAACGTATAATTTCTTGCCTTCTGCACCTTCAACGGGAACATCGATGCCCCAATCTAAATCGCGGGTTACCGCACGAGGTTTTAAACCGTCGTCTAACCATGATTTTACTTGACCCAAAACATTGGTTTTCCAATCGTTTTTGTGGCCAACCAAAATCCAATTGGTTAAGAAATCTTGGTAACGGTCTAATGGCAAAAACCAGTGTTTCGTTGATTTCAAAATAGGCGTTTCCCCAGTGATGGTTGATTTTGGATTGATTAAATCAGTCGCGTTTAAAGTAGAACCACAGCGTTCACATTGGTCGCCGTAAGCTTCGGGGTTTTCGCACTTCGGGCAAGTTCCGGTAACGAAACGGTCGGCTAAAAATTGGTCCGCTTTAGCATCATATAATTGCTCGGTTACTTCTTCAATGAAGTCGCCGTTGTCGTATAATTTTCTAAAAAATTCAGAGGCAGTATCGTGATGGATTTTGGAAGATGTTCTCGAATAATTGTCAAATGAAATTCCGAAATCGATAAAAGACTTTCTGATGATGCCGTCATATTTGTCAATGACTTGTTGTGGCGTAATGCCTTCTTTTTTGGCTTTCATCGAAATGGCTACGCCGTGTTCATCACTGCCGCAAATAAAAGCCACGTCTTTTCCTTGTAATCTTAAATAACGCGCATAAATGTCTGAAGGCACATAAACTCCGGCCAAATGTCCGATGTGAATGGGACCATTAGTATAGGGCAAAGCCGCTGTAATGGTATATCTTTTTGGATTTTCTAACATAATCTACTAAATAGGAAGCAAAAATAACTTTTTAGCCACGAAATCCCGAATTAATTTTGGGATTTGTTTACTTTTGATACAGCCAATTTACAATCATTTTTGATTCATGCGAATCCTTTTAATCTTAGTTTCACTAATTACCATTTCCTCTTATTCCCAAAAAAAGATGATTACACCTCCGTATCTCCAAAAAGGCGACACCATCGCCATCGTTTCGACTGCGCGCAAAAACATTGATGACAATTTAAAACCCACCATTGATTTGCTCGAGGGTTGGGGTTTGAAAGTTAAAATAGGAAGTACAATTGGTTTAGATTATTACCAATTGGCCGGAACAACAGAACAACGCACAGCTGATTTTCAGGAGCAAATGGACAATCCAAATATCAAAGCCATTTGGTGTGTGCGCGGCGGATACGGCACCGTGAAAATCATTGACCATTTAGATTTTACGAAGTTTAAAGAAAACCCCAAATGGATTATTGGTTTTAGCGATGTAACGGTTTTGCACAGTCATTTGAACCGAATGGGCATTGAATCTTTACACGCCATTATGCCGGTGAGTGTAGCCAGAGCAACTGATGACGCCAAGAATTCTTTATGTACCGCATTATTCGGAGAGAAATTACAATACGCACTTGATTGCGACGCTTTGAATCACGTAGGCAAAGCCAAAGGCGAACTGGTAGGTGGAAACCTGTCTATTTTATACAGCTTATTGGGTTCTGAATCGGCGATAGATTGCAGCGATAAAATACTTTTTATTGAAGACCTTGATGAATATCTATACCACATCGACCGCATGATGATGAACCTAAAACGCAACGGCTGTTTGGGCAGTTTAAAAGGAATAATCGTCGGCGGAATGACTGATATGAAAGACAACGACATTCCTTGGGGTAGAAATGCTTTAGAAATTATCGAAGACACCGTGAAAGGATTAAATATCCCTATTATTTATAATTTTCCGGCCGGACATATTAGAGACAATCGCACTTTGATTTTTGGCAGACAAGTAACAATGGAAGTCACAGCTGAAACGAGTAAAGTAGTTTTTGAATAAATGGCAGAGCACAACGAATTAGGTAAATTCGGAGAAGAATTGGCGGTAGATTTTTTGCAACAAAAAGGCTTTGCCATTTTAGAAACCAATTGGACTTTCCAAAAAGCCGAGATTGACATCATTGCCCAAAAAGAGAACACTTTAGCAGTTGTTGAAGTCAAGACACGAACCAGTATTGAGTTTGGATTGCCTCAAGATTTTGTAAAACCTAAGAAAATACAATTATTGGTTAAGGGCGTAAATGAGTATGTGACTTCAAACGATTTGGAGGTGGAGGTCCGATTTGACATTATCGCCATTTATAAAGAAGAAAACAATTATAAAATTGACCATATCGAAGATGCTTTTTATCATTTTTAATAAACAAATCTTAAATTATTGAATAATAAATAGTTTTCAATTGAATTTGAATAACTTTATACTCTAAAAAACAATTAGCATGAAAAAAGTTTTACTATTGGCGCTACTATTCATCATCAACATAGTAGGAGCTCAAAATAAAATAGCCCAAAGAATTGGCGAGTTGCAAAAAATGAATGCCAATTTCAAACCTGTTTCCGTATTGTTACCCTCTCAAAATGCGGGGAATAATGAAGTAAATAAAGTTGTTGAAGAAGCCACTTTGGCCACTTTGGATGTAGCAAAATTGAATGAAATTGTAGCCAATCAATATGCTGCAATAGAATTGAAAATTCCTTACCAAGGACAAGAAGTTTCTTTGTTGTTGTATCAGTCTAACCCTTTTGTAGAAGGTTTTCATGTGGATACCGATAAAGCTAAAAACATCCCTTACCAAAAAGGCGTTTATTATCGAGGTATTATCAAAGGAGAAACCAATTCAATAGTCTCTTTTAATTTTTTTGACGGGGAATTGAACGGAATTTTTTCAAGCACTGAATTAGGAAATGTTGTGGTTGGAAAATTAAAACAACCCAACAATCAATTAAATTATATTGTCTATTCAGATGCCAAAATGAAAGTTTTTAATGATTTCGATTGTCACACCAAAACCGATGATTATATTCCTTCTGCTTCTCAACAAAACAGAAATGGAAACAATGTTGAAACGAATCGATGTGTGGCTTTTTACTTTGAAATAGACAACAATCTTTATTTTGAAAACGGAGAGAATACTACAACGACAACTAACTGGATGACTTCTGTTTTTAACAATATTCAAAGTTTGTACGCCGCTGACGGTATTTCGACGGGTTTGAAATCAATATTTATTTGGACAGAATTAGATCCTTATGAAGGTGTCGGTACAACATCGGCAGTTTATCTAAATACCTTTAGAAACTTTACTCCGGTATTTGATGGGGATGTTGGACAGTTAGTGGGTATTGATGATGGTGGTTTAGGAGGCGTTGCCTATTTAAATACTTTATGTCAATCTAATAACCATAGTTATTCTGATGTGAACTTTGCTTATTCTACAGTGCCTACTTTTTCTTGGACTGTTCAAGTAATGACTCACGAATTTGGCCATTCACTTGGTTCTCCACATACCCATCAGTGTGTTTGGAATTCCAACAATTCTGTTATAGATGGTTGTGGACAGCAAGCGGGTTATGGGGACAACAGTTGTGCCCAAGGGCCAATTCCTTCTTCTACAGTGAGAGGAACTATAATGAGTTATTGTCATTTAATTTCGGGTGTTGGCATAAGCTTTAACAATGGTTTTGGGCCACAGCCTACCGCTTTAATCGTAAACAACGTTAATAGCAAAACCTGTTTAAGTTTAGATTGTATTAATTTTTGCAGCAACAACGTAACCGATATCACAACGTCTAATTTAACCACCAGCTCTGCTACTATCACATGGACAGATACTAGTGGTGCTACTAGTTGGCAAATCTCTGTGACGCCTTTTGCCACGACTACTCCAAATTGGATTACTGTAACAACCAATAGTTATTCAGTATCTGGATTAAACGCTAATACATACTATAAAATCAGAATCAGACCAATATGTACGAATATTGAGCCGGTTATAAGAGAATTGGTATTTGCGACCAATGTGACTAATTTTTGTTCCAATACGCCATTTACAGATACGGGCGGAACTTCAGGTAATTATACCAATATGGAAAGTTGGACCAGAACTATGATTCCTTCAAATCCGGGGTTAAAGATCAGAGTAACCTTCAGTAGTTTTAACCTTGAACAGGATTTCGATTATTTATATATCCATGATGGATCGACTACCGACTATCCTGATTTGACATTTGGAAACGGTTTGACGGGAACAACAAATCCGGGTCAGTTTAATTCTACAGCAGCAGATGGATCACTAACCTTCAGATTTTATTCTGATGAAGGTGTAGTTGCTTCGGGATGGAACGCTACAATAACCTGTACCGGAACTTTAGGGGAAGAAGAAGCTGATTTTATAGATTACAGTTATTATCCAAATCCTACCAATGGTATGGTAACCATAACGTCTAAAGATCCAATTGAAGAAGTTTTGGTTTATAATGTTCAAGGACAATTATTGATGAATCAAAAAGGAGATGAATTAACGACTCAAGTAGATATGTCTGCTTTCGCCGGAGGAACTTATTTCTTCAAGTTGAAAATCAATGGTGTTGAAGCCAACTTCAAAATCTTAAAAATGTAATTATTGCAATTCTATAGACAAAAAAGCCACTCAATTCGAGTGGCTTTTTTTATTTCTTCATCAGTTCCATAAACTCTAAAGCGCGGGAAATCGATTTTACGTTTTCAAAAGTGAGTAGTAATCGCAAACCATTTTTAGTCTCTTTCTCTTTCATTTTACAGATGTTCCCGTGTTGTTGTACAAATTGTAACATGTGACGGAACTGCTTCGAATTGTAATAATCCGATTGTTGATCGGATACAAAATAACCAATCAATTTGCCTTGTTTCATTACGATTCTTTCGATGCCCACTTGCGTAGCTATCCATTTGATTCTAATGCTGTTTAAAAGTGCTTTGGCTTCTTTTGGCAATGCCCCAAAACGGTCAATCAATTTGCTTTCATAAGCCAATAAACCAGCTTCGTCTTTGATAGTACCCAATTCATTATACAAATTCAAACGCTCCGAAATGTTGTTGATGTATTCATCCGGGAAAAGCAATTCGAAATCAGTGTCGATTTGTAAATCTTTGACATATTCTTTGGTGTCAATATCACTTTCGGATTCGTATAAATCTTTGAATTCGTTTTCTTTCAATTCTTCAATGGCTTCGTTCATGATTTTTTGGTAGGTTTCAAAACCAATTTCATTAATGAAACCACTTTGTTCTCCGCCCAATAAATCTCCGGCACCGCGAATCTCTAAGTCTTTCATTGCAATATTAAAACCACTTCCCAATTCGCTGAATTGTTCCAAAGCCTGAATTCTTTTTCGGGCATCTTCGGTCATCGCAGAATAGGGCGGACAAATAAAATAACAGAAGGCTTTTTTATTACTTCGACCAACGCGACCTCGCATTTGATGCAAATCTGATAAGCCAAAATTATTGGCATTGTTGATGAAAATCGTATTGGCATTGGGCACATCCAAACCGCTTTCGATAATAGTAGTAGCGACCAAAACATCAAAATCACCATTCATAAAACCGAGCATCAATTCTTCCAACTTGGTGCCTTCCATTTGGCCGTGACCTATACCCACACGGGCATCGGGAACGAGTCGCTGAATCATTCCGGCAATTTCTTTGATGTTTTCAATGCGGTTGTTGATGAAAAATACTTGACCGTTTCTTTGAATTTCATACGAAATCGCATCGCGTATCAATTCTTCATTAAACCCAACGACTTGCGATTCGATTGGATAACGGTTTGGCGGTGGTGTGGTAATCACCGATAAATCGCGTGCTGCCATCAACGAAAACTGTAACGTTCTCGGAATAGGCGTTGCCGTTAAGGTCAAAGTATCAACATTTGCCGCAATGGTTTTTAATTTGTCTTTGACGTTGACGCCAAACTTTTGTTCTTCGTCTACAATCAGCAACCCTAAATCTTTGAATTGCACATTTTTGTTGACCAATTGGTGCGTTCCAATAATAATATCCAGCTTTCCGGAAGCCAATTCTTCTAAGGTTTGCGTTTTTTGCTTGGCCGTTCGGAAACGATTTAAGTAACCTACTTTTACTGGCATGTCTTTCAAACGTTCACTAAAAGTTCGGTAATGTTGGTAGGCCAAAATGGTCGTTGGCACTAAAACCGCCACTTGTTTGCTGTTATCCACCGCTTTGAAAGCCGCACGAATAGCCACTTCTGTTTTACCAAAACCTACGTCACCACAAACCAATCGGTCCATCGGACGGTCTTTTTCCATATCGGCTTTGACGTCTTGCGTGGCCGTAATTTGGTCGGGCGTATCTTCATAAATGAACGAGCTTTCCAGCTCTTTTTGCAAATAACTATCGGGTGCAAATTGGAAACCTTTTTCCAATCTTCGCTTGGCGTATAGCTGAATTAAATTGAACGCAATGTGCTTGACCCGCGCTTTGGTTTTTTGTTTCAACACTTTCCAAGCGTTGGAACCGAGTTTGTAAATCTTTGGTGGCGTGCCGTCCTTGCCGTTGTATTTGGATATTTTATGTAGGGAATGAATACTTACATAAACAATATCATTATCGGCATAAACGAGTTTAATCGCTTCTTGTGTTTTGCCTTCGACTTGTATTTTTTGCAAACCGCCAAACTTCCCGATGCCGTGGTCAATATGCGTTACATAATCGCCTACCGAAAGTGAATTCAGTTCTTTTAAAGTCAGCGTTTGCTTTTTAGAATAGCCGTTTTTGATGCTGAATTTGTGGTAACGTTCAAAGATTTGATGGTCGGTGTAACAAGCAATTTGGTTTTCTTCATCGATAAAACCTTGGTACAATGAGGAAACTATGGTGTGGTATTGCTTGCGGACATTCTCGTGATTGGCTTCATCGATAGATTCAAAAATATCGTGAAAACGATTCGCCTGACCTTCATTGGCACAATACAAATAATTGGTATAACCATTGAAATGATTGTCGCTCAAATTGTTCAACAGCAAATCAAATTGCTTGTTAAACGAAGGCTGAGGTTGTATGTGAAACTCGAAAGTTTTAGTGGTTTTGAATAAAGGTTTGTTCGACAATTCTATGATGGAAAAGTCCAATGCTTTGCGCAAAAATCCTTCTTGGTTTAAGAACAAATGTTCTGGCGCGGCGTGTTTGACGTCTTTCGATAGTTTGTCAAAAGTTTCAACGGCTTTGCCAAAAAGTTTGTCGAGTTGTGCCGTAAGAAATTCGGTGTTTTCTATGCACAAAATGGTTTTGTCACTGATGTAATCGAGGAAACTTTCTCGGTTTTCTTTGATGAATTTGTTTTCTAAATTCGGGATGATGGTGATCTTGTTTTGCTTTTCTACCGACAATTGGGTCGCGACATCAAAGGTTCGGATGCTATCAACTTCATTCCCAAAAAACTCAATACGATACGGGTTGTCATTGGAAAACGAGAACACATCCAAGATACCGCCACGAACAGAAAACTCGCCTGGTTCGGTGATGAAATCAACTCTTTTGAATTCGTATTCGAATAAGACTTCATTGATAAAATCGATAGAAACATTATCGCCTACAGCCACCTTTAACGTGTTTTTGTCTAACTCTTTTCGCGTCACCACTTTTTCAAAAAGCGCTTCGGGATACGTGACAATAACGGCTGGTTTTTTGCGCGAATTGATTCGGTTTAAAACTTCGGAACGCAACAAGACATTGGCGTTGTCGGTTTCTTCTATTTGGTACGGACGGCGATAGGAACTCGGATAAAACAGCACGTCATTGGCCCCAATCATTTGTTCCAAATCGTTTAAATAATAAGCGGCTTCTTCCTTCTCATTCAGGAGGAGTAAAAAAGGCTTTTCACTTTTCTTAAAAATAGCTTGGAATACAAACGACAGTGACGAACCGATAAGTCCTTTCAGCTGAATTTTAGCCAAAGGAGTGTCTAAACTGTCGGCTATTTGCTTGACTTTTGCCGAGTGAAAGTAACTGTTGTATAGAGAGTTTTGGCTCAAAGCTTACTTAACGGGATTAACTTTAGGGTTGGTTGGGATAGCACGTGTGGTATCTAACATGCGCAACATATCGTTTTCTCCGTCTTCTGTTTTGATGTTGCTTTTGCGGATAATTTCGTCGAGTTGGAACTGTAAAGAAGCCACTTCGGTATTGATTTCTTGCACCAACTTTACAATTTGGGAATCAGGAATTTGTTGCAAGTTGATGTAAAGATTGATAGAATTTATCTTAGTGTTTATGGCCGCAATTCGGCTTTTTACTTCAGGGACCGCAAATTGAGGCGGTATATTGTTATTCAATTCGGCGGCTTTTTTAGAAAGTGTTCTCGCTTTTTGTTTGAAAGCACCAATACTGCTTTTGGGTTTTTGTCCCAATTCGTTTAAAAATAAGCGCCATTCAGACCAGTTGTTGGTCAATGAACTTGCCGTTAAATTGATGGGACGACTGTTGAAGTTCCAGCCTCTATTGATATTGTTAAAAATCACTTCTTGCTTCTTGGCTTCTTTCTCTTGTTGTAAGATGCGAATTTTTGGGTCTTCCTGACAGGACACAAGCGTCAGCGAACTGGCGAAGCAAACCAAACACAGCAACATTAAAACCAAAGTAGAAAAACGTATCTTCATTAAAATCAATTTAAGTCGTAAAGGTACAAAGGTAAAAGGAAACTTCAGATTGAGATACTTTTACGGATTATAATTTTGTTAAAAAGAAGGCCTGTTTTAGGTTATTAAACATTTCTTAAAGCTGTATCTTTGCGGTACACGCGAGCATAGTAACTGTATGTATTGAAGTGGAATAAAACAAACAAACTAAATGAGTACAAAAATCCTAATTATTGGTGCTTGCGGACAAATCGGAACCGAGCTCACCAAAAAACTAAGAAGCATTTACGGCGTTGACAATGTAGTGGCTTCCGACATTCGGAAGTTGAATATTGACATCGTTAACGAAGGTATTTTTGAAGTAGTCAATGCTTTAGATTACAATCAGATTGAACATTTAATTGAGCAATACCAAATCACCGATGTGTATTTAATGGCAGCATTGCTTTCGGCAACAGCAGAAAAGAATCCGGCATTTGCTTGGGATTTGAATATGAATTCGCTTTTCCATGTTTTAAATCTGGCTAAAGCCAAAAAAATCCAAAAGATATTTTGGCCTTCGAGTATTGCGGTATTCGGACCCACAACACCAAGAATCAATACGCCGCAATATACCATCATGGAGCCAACAACCGTTTATGGCATAAGCAAACAAACGGGCGAAAGATGGTGTGAGTATTACCACAACATTTACGGGGTTGATGTGCGAAGTATTCGCTATCCCGGCTTAATCAGTTGGTCGACCGAACCTGGTGGCGGAACGACTGATTATGCGGTAGACATTTACCACAAAGCTTTGAAAGACAGC